>CAJOQX010000391.1 GCA_905236865.1 Candidatus Rifleibacteriota bacterium | reverse complement strand
ATAAATACCGTTCCCCGAGTCGGTAGAAAAGGCGAATTAAAGAATGTAGCAGAAGGTTTTGCACGCAATTACCTTTTTCCAAGAAATTTAGCTATTCTTGCTACAGAAGGTGCTAAGAAACATCTTCAACTTATGAAGACTTCATGGGAAAAACAAGCAGCACGTGAAAAAGCTATGTATACTGATATGGCTTCAAAGATTGAAGGCTTGACTGTAACAATCACCAAAAGAGCTGGTGACAAGGGTCGTTTATTCGGTTCTGTTACTAGTGCTGAACTTGCTCAGGAAATCAGCAAACTTGCAAAAGTTGATGTAGATAAGAAGCTCATCGTAGCTGACCATATCAAAGAAACAGGTGAACACTCTGTTACTATCCGCTTTACTGGCGATGTAAAAGCTCACCTTAAAGTTGTTGTTGTTGCTGAAGAAGTCAAAGTTGACTAATAAATAAAGCAAAAAAATACCCTTCTATAAAATAGAAGGGTATTTTTTTTATTATCCTTTTATTATTTCCTTAATCTAGCTATTGTTTCTTCTCTACCTAGAACATCTAAAATACCAACCAATTCTGGTCCATGACAAGAACCAGTGATTTTAACTCTTATTGGCATATATAGGTCTTTGCCTTTAACTTCAGCTATTTTACTAGCAGCTTTTATAGAAGCATTATAGCCTTCTCTTACCCAATCACATTTTTCAAACTCAACCGCTAGAGCTTCAAAAAGCTTTTTAGACTTTTCTGTTTCAATTATTGCTCTGGCTTCGTCGTTTTCAGGTTCACTAGCTTCAAAGAAAGTTTTAGCTACTTCAGGTGCGTCTGTTAATAGAGTCATCTTTACTTGAATTAATTCAACAAGTTTATGTAAAATAACAGGGTCGTCAAGACGCTTATCATCAGGCATAGCTTTTTTCAACAAGGGTGCTACCAAAGGAATAAGTTCGTCAACTGGCATTGCACGCAAATGCTGTCCGTTCATCCACATAAGTTTATCTTTATCAAAGACTCCAGGAGATTTACTTATATGACTTAATTCAAAACAATCAATCAATTCTTTTACAGAGTATATTTCTCTATCGTTACCTTCATTCCAACCAAGAAGAGCTAAGAAATTAATCATGGCTTCTGGTAAAAAACCTTCTTCTGCATATTGTCCAACAGAAGTTGCTCCATGACGCTTAGAAAGTTTAGACTTATCGGGACCTAAAATCAATGAAGCATGGCTAAATCTCGGAGGTTTCATTCCTAATGCTTCATAAAGAATAAGCTGACGATGAGTATTGGTAAGATGTTCTTCGGCTCTAACAACATGAGTTATTCCCATAAGAGCATCATCAACAACAACACAAAAGTTATAAACAGGCATTCCACTAGAACGAAGAATAATAAAATCTCCTAAAGTTCCAGCTTTCCATTCAACACGTCCACGAACCTCATCTTCAAGAACGTAATCCTTTTGTGGAACTCTTACTCTGATAGTGTAAGGTTCACCAGCGTCAATTCTTTTTTGAGCTTCTTCTTTTGTCAGATTACGACAAGTTCCATCATAATGGACACTTCGATGTTCTTCTTCTGCTTTTTTACGTTTTTCTTCCAATTCTTCGTCTGTACAAAAGCAAGGATAAGCAATACCTTTATCCATTAGCTCATGAGCTATTTTTTGATAGATTTCCAAACGCTGAGACTGGAAATAAGGACCTTTATCGCCTTTTTGTTGTTTGTATGGATCGATTCCCTCACCATATTCTGGACCTTCGTCCCAGTCTAAACCAAGCCACTTCAAATCATGAAGCATACCATTCACTGATTCTACAGTTGAACGTGCTTCATCGGTATCTTCAATACGAAGAACGAATTTTCCACCTGTTTTTCTAGCCCAAAGCCAGTTAAACAAAGCGGTTCTAGCCCCTCCAACATGCAAATAACCTGTTGGAGATGGTGCAAAACGAACACGGATTTCTTCAGACATTTTAAATAATATTGCTCCCCATAAAAATTTGCTCATTACCATTGGAAAGAGCATGACCGCAGCGACCGAAAGCAGCAACAGCTATACGCCCTTCGCCACGAACAATTGCGACTTTAAAACCACCACCCAAACCTGGGTTGACTGTATAACACTGGCTGTAAAGATCTCTTACAGCCATACTAACGGCATATTTTTCCCTAGCATCTTCACGAATAACAGAACGAGCTATAGCGGCAACAATAACCGCCTCTCTTAGTTTCAGAGGAAGCTTTTCTGCAGTAGCTCCAACTTGCGTTATTGCCGCACGATAACCTTTGTTTGTTACCTTGTGTAACCAGTATTCCTCTTGTTCTGAATCTTTTGTCATAGACAGATAAATAACTGCTGATTCAGGACTAAGCACAGTTTCATGGTCTTCGACAAGATCTTTAACTATATCTTTATAAGTTACAACACCTTCGATTTTTTCATCATCGTCAATAACAGGTAAAGCTTCTAATTCACTTGCAGAAAGTAATTCAGCTGCCTCTTTTACAGACATATTAGAATTAACTCGCATAAAATTACGAATCATAATTGAAGAAACTTTATCGTTACTATCAATTTCACTAAAAGCTGCTAAATGTGCATTTGTTAATATACCTGTTAGCTTTTTATTATCATTAACTACTAAAATACATTCGGGCTGTCTTAAAATAATGATTTCACGAATACCAAACAGGGTATAATCTTCATTAACTACAACAGGGTTTCTATCCATTATTTCTTTAACTTGTAACCCCATAAAAACTCCTCTATTTTAAATTATTGGTCTTCTTTTTTATCACCAATACGGCAAAAAACTATTCGTCCATTACCTGTTTGCAAAATATTATTAACTTTTGTTTTTACTATTTCGCCAACAAAATCGCCGCCATCTTCAACGACAACCATAGTTCCATCAGACAAGAAACCGACACCTTGGTATGATTCTTTTCCTTTTTTAACTATCTGTATTTCCAAGTTTTCCCCACTAATATAAATAGGTTTCAAAGCGTTAGAAAGGTCATTCATATTCAAAACTTTAACATTCTCAAGTTCTGCTAATTTTTTTGTATTAAAATCTTGAGTGATTAAAGTAGCTTTTAATTCTACAGCGAGTTTAACAATTTTTGAATTTACTTCATCAATATCTTCATAATCATTTTTTATAATAATAAAATTATCAGGAAAAGTTTTTTTGAGCTTTTCAATAGTATTTAACCCTTGATTTCCTCTATTTTTCTTACTAACATCGCTAGAATTAGTCAAAAAAACAAGTTCATTAACAATAAAATTAGGCAAAAGAATATTACCTTCTATGAACCCCATTTTAAACAAATCTGCAAAACGACCATCAATAATAGCACTAGAATCAATTATTTTTGGAGAAACTTTGATTTCTTCACCCTTTGCCATATTTTGATATTTCTTATATCTCAAAGTTATTTTTATACCAAGATAAGCAAACAAAAGATTAAAAAGCAAAGGCAAAACTAAATAAAACATAGTAATCAAAGAATTCAAATATGGATCTTCGTAACTAGATTTATCTATAATTTTAAACATCAATATATAAAAAGGAATAAACAAAAGGTTAGCAACTAAAGTACCTAAAAGAAACCCCATAGCACTCCAAGTCATATTAAAAACGTTGGTTTCTTCTATTTTCTTTTCAAACCATTCGTGTAATTCCCTACCGCACATAGAACTAATTAAATAACCGATAAAACCTAATAAACTAGCTAATATAAAATGGTAATTATCAAAAGGAACAAGCCCTTTAATAGCTTCTGGATATTTATCTATTAAAGAATATGCAAAAGTAACACCAGTAATGGTGCCTGCTAAAACTAATATAGATTTTAAAATTTGAAATATCATCTAATTAAACTCCGACAATACAAAATATCAAAAAATAGATATAATTTCAATTCTGTTTTTTACTTATATAATTCAAAGATTTTGCATAAGATAACAAAGATTTTTTTAAATAAGAAAAATTATCTGGCATCATTTTTGCCAATTTAACAATAAGATTAACATTAAATGGTCTAGATAAAAACAACTCAGTCATTAGATAAACGGCTGTGTCAGGATCATTTTCAGCGATTTTAAGTTGAATCATAACATTATAAAGATTCATAGAAGGTTCTTTTAATAAATTAATCTGCTGAAGCATCTTATCTGATTCTGACTTATTTAAATATTTACAAAATTCGATACAGCCATCGAAAAGCATTTTATAAAGTTTTTTTATCTTGCTACCTATCTTATTAGCTCTTGTTAAATCACCAATTTTTAAAACAGTTCTATAAGAATCTAACAAATCAGCCAAATTAGTTGGGTTTTCTCTTACACATATTTCTAACAAAGGAATAGCACTTACATTATCACCATTATAAATATATACAGAAGCTAACAATCTATTTATAAGCACTGAAGAAGGTTTTTTCTTATGTCTTTCTTCTAGAATAAATATTAATTTGTCTATATCACCGTTTACAAAAGCCATTTCGTTAAACAAATTAGAAGACTCTGAAGAATTTAAAAGTCCTGGTCCGAATTTTTTTTCACGTTCAAGTTCAATTATTTTTCTAGCAATTGCTAAAGCTAAAGGGTGCTCTGTTTCTAGCTTTGGTATAACTATTTTAAAAATATTATAAATAGAGTAACAAGCTGAAAGAACAGATATAGGTTCTGGAATCTGTAGCATATTGTTTAAAACTTTTATAGAATCAAGCTGACCTTTCATAAATAAGCAATATGCCGCTCCTGCTCTAACCCTTGATGATTCGTCTTCCAAAGCGTCATAAAAATACGGTATAGCTTCTTTACCACAATTATTTAAAGCATAAACCATATTTGCTCTTACCCTTGCATCTTTGTAATCGTGATATTTTGAATATAACAATATTTTATCACATCCACATTTTCCCAAAGATGCTAATAAAGAAGCTATTACATAAGGATGGGTTTCTTTTTCTAAAGATTTTAAAACAATATCTTCGGTAAAAGGTCCTAGGCAACCGCATAAAACAGCTATTTGGTTGCGGATAAAATCATTAGATGAAGCTATATGTCTAGTAAGCCAAGGTAAAATATTATTCTCTATTAGTTCTACATTTTTTACTTTAGGAAGAAGAGAACGAGCGTTTAAAAGTATTTGATTAATAACATTTTCATCTTTTTCTTCTTCAAAATGTGTAAACAATAATGGAATAGACAAATCTGGAGAAATCTCAGACGCAGCATCAACACAGGCTAAACGGAACAAAGAATCATCAGATTCCAAAAAATCTCTAAAAACTTTTAACGAATTTGATGGATTTGAACGCCAAATATATAAATTTGAAAGAACGGCTAATTCTGGATTTTCACTTTTAGCTAACTCAGAATATAGATTTAGTTTTTCTTTTATATCTACAGGAGCAAAACCATCAATAGCTTTAAGAGCGGTCAAAGCTAATTTTTGATCTTTTCCTTCAGCATAAGATTTTAAAAGACTCCAAATTTCTTCTCTGTCGGTTGAAGCAGCTAAAGGTAAAATAACTAACTGTCTGTTTTGACTTCTCACTTCTTTAAGTAAAGATGTTATAACAAGATAAACTTTTTTTCCTCCACAAGCTAATAAAGCTTTTATAGCTTCATCGGAAACTCTTTTTTCAGCATTTCTTGCAATCCAAAGCAATTGATCAGTCATTTCAGCATTAGGGTTAAGCTGTAAAGATATCATTGCGGGAATAAGCCTATTCGGATTTTGACATTCCAATTCTCTTTTAATTATTTTAATTGATGTTTCCTGTTCAATAGGCATTGAAGCAAGAAGCAACCCAAAACCTTCTAACAAGAAAAAATTATTTGATTTTTGCAGAAGTGGTAACAATGGTTCTTTCGTATAAAATGATGAATCATAATTAAAAGATGTATATAATGATTTTAAAGATGATTCTATTACAGAAATACTTAAATCAGTTGCAAAAGCTAGGGCTTTCAAAGCAGCTGTTCTTATTTGTGTTGAACCAGAGCCAGAACTAGCTCTTTTCTCTAATAACTCTACTGTTTCTGCAAAAAGTTTTTGACAAACATCTCGAATAAGAGAAGATAAAGGGAAAAGCCTTGTTAAACCTTTATAAGCCAAAAAAGCAATAATTGGGTCTTCGTTTTCCAGCAATTCTTCAAAAAAAATGCGGTCTGAAAGAAGAGGCTCTCGGCTAACAGCCGAAATACACTGTAACCTTACCCAATTATCAGAGTCATTTAAGGCAGAATGAGGATTTTTTAAAAGGCGTTCAAAACTCATTTCAAAGTTTTCGTTCAGGCAATTTCAATCTCTTTAAATCTTCTATGCGCGATGGAAGATCGACATTATCAAAAGGTGATGGAGGCCAAATATTGACAGTAAAACTGCTAAGTAAATCTATAGCTCCTAATCTTGTTTTATCAGGATTAGAAGTTATTAAAGCTCCTTGAACATCAGCTTTTTTATGGTTCATATTCCTAACTACACTTAAATAAGATTTTACCAATTCTCTTACGTTATCTTTAGAACGTTTAGATTCTTTTATTTTTATACAATCAAGAAACTTTGGATAAATTCCACCATGTTTAATTACGTGTAATGGCTGTTTATGAAAAACAAGAAAAGCATTTCTTGCTAGTATAAAATCTATCTGTTCTTGAGTTTTAGCATATTGTAAGTAGCCTTTAGTTAAAAATAAAGTGCCGCCAGGTAATAATATTTCATCTGGAATAGAACTTTCAATAACCATTACCTTTAATTCTAAAACATTTTGATTTTTAGCACTACATTTATCTAAAAAACTAATGAAACTTTTTGTTAAGTCTTTATCTTCTTTTATTACATACTGAGAAGATAAATCAGATATAAATTGGTCAAGAAGTAATTTTCCAATGGCTTTTTCAGCATTTGTTTCATCTATCCATTTTTTAAAATAATTTGTTACTAAATTATCTGCAAAAACACTATTACAAAGAGCAATCATTACAAACAATAAAATTAGTTTTTTCATTTATTTTTCCTTCTTTGAAGCGGAAGCATGTTTTTCTGCTATAATTAATTTTAATTCTTTAGCAAGTTTCATAAACGACATAAATCTTACCATTAATGAATTATAAATAACACTTTCTTCTTCGTTTTGTGGTTGTATAGTTAAAAGTTGGTTTTTTCCTTTTTCCAACTGTTCATGAGTATAAGTCAATATTCCATCAAGTTTACCAAAAGCTTTTAAAATTGCGTGTTCATCTTCTTCTTGAATAGGTTTTGCTTCAGCAAGTTCTTTTATAGATATTTCAAGTTTATCAAAAAGACTTTCAACTTCTTTCATTGCTTCAGCAGAGTTGTTTAAATATTTCATATTGTCACGGCTACCATAGTATTTTTTACCAGCATCGCTAGATTTATTCATAATATTGATTTTTCCGTTGACATTGTTTTTGTATGATTCAAAATCATAATTATTTTTTTCTGCAGCAAGTAAAGGAAAATTTACTAAATAAATCAAATATACTAACAATAGAATAAACTTCTGCCGATAAGATTTTTGCTTATTATATTGCAAAATTGGAGAATCCCAAATGGCAGAAACACGTTCAATAAGTTCTTCCATGACCCCTCCGGAAGATGAAAAAATCGTTATGGCACAGATTCAGAGATATTCTGAATTGACCGAACGAAGTCTCGACATGATCGAAAGACTTATACAGCAAGGTTACGCCATGAATTCATCTGAAGTTAAAAAACTTCAAAATAAGTTGCATGACCTTGAAGTCAAAAGCAACTTCTGGCGAACCAGAATGATGAGGTATCTCTAATACCGAATTTAAGTCAACACCAAAGTAAGCTTTGAAAGCAAAATATATTGCACTAGCAATATTTCTACTATTCAAAGCGATCTTAGCCTTTTGTTCCAAAACAAAAGGATGCTCTTGAAGCCATTCAGGCAGGACATTGCAAAGATTTATAGCAAGTTTGCAATTTCCTGCCTGATTTGCATTATAAATGTTTGACCATTTAAATACAATAGATACAGGATATATTGCACATAAAACCAAAACAAAAACAAGAACAAGCATAGTATATTTTAACACTTTTGAAGACTTTATAAGTGTAGAAATTTCTAAATTTGAATAATTTTTTACATTTTTTATTCTATCTTCAGTTTCAGGGTGAGTTAAAAGCCATTTTGGAAACCATTTTGGTTTTGAACCCAACATCAAACCAATTACATTCATTGAAGAATAGAATTTTTCCTTACTTGTTATTATAGCAGAAAAAATATCTGCCTGAGTTTCACAATGTCTTGCTAATGCTGTAAAAATAACAGCAAACAAAGGCACAAACAACAATATTTCTAGGGTATTTGTTATTTCAGTATGAATATAAAAATATGGTATATATATAATTATGAAAGATTTTAATATAACAGCAATCAATACAGCATTTATAGAAAATAACAAATATGTAACTACATGACCTAGTTTCAAATGACCAAGCTCATGACCTACAACAGCTTCTATTTGTTCGTAATTAAATATATTCAAAAGAAAATCTGTAATATAAACAAATCTGTATTTGCTAATTATCCCAGCTACAGCAGCATTTGGCAAAGGTTCATTAAATGTATTCCAAACTTTTACACCTGCTATTTTTGTTTGAGCTTTTTTGCTCAACTCATATAATCTAATCACAAGATCGGTTTTGGCATTCTTTGTTCTCCAAGCCCAATTAAAAAGTCTTGGAGACAAAACGTATAAACCTATTAAAAAAATCGGAGCTAAGGTTAAAGTCTTTATTTCGCTCATTAATTCCATTCCTTGATTTAAACCAAAATCTTCAAAAATAAGCCAAATCAATACAGGTGGGAAAAAAATAATAGGTACGGTCTGCCTAGCTCTCAAAAAATCTTCTGCTGTTTCTTCATCTGGTAAAATAGGCGTTAGCATTTCATATAAAGCGAGCATAAAAGGTTTTAAGAACAACAAATACAAAAACATAGAAAAAGATATTGTTAATGCAGAAGAATTACCTAAAGCAGTTTTAGACAAAAAAGATAATGGATTTACAAAAACAAAAAGCATAGAAACCCAAAAAACAATTATGAAACAAAAAATGTTATAAGTTTTAAAAAAACCTGGGAGTTTTTTTCCGTTTATAATTTTTTGAGTATATGATGGAAGCCAATGAAAGAGTATTAGAAAAGAAATAAAAAACCAAATAGCTAAACAAAAAAAAGGCATTTTGGATGCATAACCAGCATACTCTGAGCAAACATAACAAAGTAAAATAAGATGTATAAATTGAACAATCATTGGGATATGATAACATATTTTAGGGAATAAGGGTATAGGGGAAAGGGATAAGTGGTTGGTGGTTGGTGGTTGTGGTTAGTAATCGGTAATATGGTTATATTTTGATTATATTGGACTAGTGATTATTAAAACAACTTATGATAAAATATAAAAATAATAATAAAAAGAGGCAAACAATGAAAAAAATTATTTCTTTAATAATTATATTATTTTCTTTAGTAGCTTTTTCGCAAAGCTTATTTGCACAAAATTATCCACATAATCCACAAACAAAACATGGGCAACAATCCTCTAATAAAAATCAGCCAAATCAACCAGTACCGCCACCTCCGCCTCCACTAGATAGCATAAATCAAAGCTTTTATACCAATGCAACAAAATTAGATCTTGGTCAACTTCCAACTTTTGGTATAAATATTTCCGCTGAAGCCAATGCTATGGCAGAAGATAGCTCAATAGAAATAAAAAGACTTAATATTGAAGCGACAGCCAATGAAATGATGCTGAATTGCAAACACAAAAGATTTGTTCCTGTTAGTGATTTGTTTGAAATTAAAACAAAAGGAATGAACCAATATGCTGCTCTTCCAATAAAATATGCAATAATGGCTAAAGGTATTGTTCCTAATGGAAGCAGACTTTTTGTTCTTGTAAAACTTGGTGGTGAAGTTTATTTTATACCTGCCAGTGTTACATCAACTTATGGAATGGTAATTGCTGAAATAAATTCTTGTGCTATCTATGACAAAATAGCTCTAATAGCTGATATAAGCTATAATAACAATTATTTAAAAAGTTATAAACTTTCTTCTAGTCAGTATGCTGACGATAAAACCACAAACCCACATTACGCTACGCTTTCTAATGATGATGGTTTTACTATATCAGCACATATCTTTCCAGAATTTGGTAGAAGTTCTGATTTTACCTCACCAACAATGACGATAATTCAACCAAAAACATCTTATTCCCTTGATGTTTATAAATTGCAAGATAAAGAAAATGTTTTTGTACAAAGTTTACCTTTTACACTTGTAAATTCTTATTCTTTCTGTAAAGTAAATTTAAACAATTTTGAAAGATATTACGACAACATCTCATTAAGTTATGGAATCAGAATAGGCTTTGAAAACACTAATATAGAAGACATTCCAAACGCTTTAATATTCAGGTCTAATTGTTATGATGCAGATGGAGTTTGCTATTCCACAGAAGATCAGCTTGTTTATATAGGTATACCTCAAGATGGATATGCTTCGCCATTTTCTGGAGGAAACGGTACTAGTTCGAATCCTTTTATAATAACTAATACCAATCAATTAGATAAAATTCGTGATTATAAACGTAGATATTTCAAGTTAGGTTGTGATTTGGATATTAGAAATTACCAAGGCAGAAACTGGCTTGCTATTGGTGATCAAGAAGACCCATTCAATGGTTTACTAGACGGAAATTCAAGAACAATACATAATTTTACAATCAATGAGCCAAACGAAAAATATCAAGGTTTATTTGGCTGTATAAAAAATGGTACGGTCAAGAATTTGAGAATAGATTTTTCTCCAGAAGGAATAATAGCTGATAGCTATTGTGGTGGACTTGCTGGTTATAGCTCTAACTCAAGAGTTTATCAATGTTATTCCACAGGCGGAATAAAAGCTAATAATTACATTGGTGGTCTAATTGGATATTGTACAAATAACACAACAGTAAGGAAATCCATGTCAGACTTTAGTGATGACTCTAATATTGAAAATATAACTATTGGCGGTTTAATTGGTTATGCTGAAAATACAACAATTACAGATTGCCATACAAATACAATAATAACTGCTTCTGGAGAAAAAAGTTCTATTGGTGGTATTGTAGCTCAAGGCGAAAATCTCAAAATGCAGAATTGTTATAGTACAGGAAAATTGAAAACAGGCAAAAAAGGTTATGCTGGCGGACTTGTTGGATACATGAAAAACTGCGAAACGAAAGGTTGTATAGCATTAAATAGCCGTATCGAAAGCGAAAATCAAGGAAGACTAGCTGGTAAAGCTATAAACAGTAGTTTTATAAGAAGTTATGCTTGGGAATATATTAGGGATATAGACAACAAATATGTTTCTGAAGGAGGTTTTGGAGGAGATACCTCAAATGATGGTAAAAATGGTGAAAGCATTGCTAAATCTTCTTTTTACGGTTCTAAAACAAGAAATAAGTTTTGGACTATTAACAAAAAAGTAGGATTCAACCTAAATTCTTGGATTTTTAACTCTGGCTATAATTTACCTCAGTTAAGAAATATGCCTTCCTTATCAAATCCTGATTATTTAAGATGAAAATAAAAAATATTCTTTTTATAGCAGTAATACTTTGTTCTGTAATTATTTGTGGGTGCAAAAGTTCAACAAACTCAAATGATGAAGAAGGCCCTTCCTATTACGATAAGGGTCGTGCTGCCTTTTATTCTCTAGAAGAAAACGGAACTTTGACTTCTAATAATACAAGATACGAAAAAGGCAATTATGTAGCAGCTCATAAAACTTTATCTTATGGAACTTATGTAAAAGTCACAAATTTAAATAACGGAAGAGTTGTGTTTGTAACAATAATAGACCACAATATGCCTGAAGGGGACTATATAATAAAACTTTCAGAGAAAGCAGCCGCAGAATTAGCTGCTTCCTCTGAACATGAATTTACTGTAGATATAATTAAATTGGGGTAATAAAAAATCTAATTTATTACATAGGTCCATACGGTGGTTGATTTTGGTTCGGATTTTGCTGATTTCTTGGACCAGAAAATCTTTCACCTTTATAAATAGCCCAGCCATCTATCTGACCACTTTTTCCTTTGTAAGGTACAGTGATAGAACCACCATTTGCATCATAGTTATATTGACCATAAAACTGGATTATCTGACCAAGCTCTGGTTTCATTGTTTCAGAAGCTGTTATATTATAGACAAA
The DNA here is from genome assembly GCA_905236865.1 of Candidatus Rifleibacteriota bacterium. Lineage (GTDB taxonomy): Bacteria > Muiribacteriota > Ozemobacteria > Ozemobacterales > Ozemobacteraceae > RUG334. Next base: position 15,501 of record CAJOQX010000391.1, on the reverse strand, counting down.
ATCAAAATAATTGGAAGCATCTAAAGTCTGCATTTTGAATCTTACGCTGTCTGTTGCTGTTTGTTGATAAATTTGAACTATCCTTCCACCATCTCTGACGCATATACCACTAACTTTTCCCTCAAAAGCCTCTTTGATGGTCGGGTCTTTGCTATAATAATTTGTTAAAATAAATATTACAAAAACAACTACAGGAAGTGAAATTAGAATAGCTTTATCTTGCCAGCTTAATTCTGGTGGTCTTTTCATCTTAAATTTATCTCCGTTTTTTTTCTTTAAAAGAATTTAGCATTATTTATAACAACAATCAATAAAATATTAATTTTTAGTTTTGACAGTAGCTAAATTTTGTTGTCATTGAATAAAACAATAACTACCAAAATCAACAAAAACGCTGACGATTGCCAGCATTATTATTATATCTTATAAGATAGGCTTGTTAAGAAAGTTCTATCATATTTTTCTTTGTTGTCAATAGGAGCTTTACTATAATCAAGAATGTATTTCATTTCTGCATCAAGTTTTGGAGTTATCGTAACTATAATACCTGTTGTAGATTCTACGCGGTATGCATCTTTAGTATGTTCATTAGGAGCTAAGAAACCAAAATGATTAGCAAATCTGACATTTTCTGATAATTTTTTCTTTCTATCAAGTCCAAAACGCATCCAAGTATCATCTTTTTTTGTATTATCAGTGTGTCTTTCTTTTGTAAAATCAAGACCTAAAGAGCAAGAAAAAACTTTTTCTTCTTCTTTTACAAAATAATTAATTATACCAAGACCTAATTTGTATTGGTCTTTATAACCTGAAAATTCATCTTCCATATAACTAACATTTGCATACCAAGAAAATTTGTCTTTTTTTATAAATTCACTAGTAAATTTTAATTGTTTCTTATCTGCATTTTTTTCTCCATCTGATTTACCATATATAGCTAAAGCATCGTAACCAAATTTAAGGTTTTCATTACGTTTTTGGCTTAAATTCAAATGAAAATTCATTTTGCTTTCATCTGTATTTCCGCTACTTTCTGTATATCCAAAACCAAAACGACCTTTTACTGGTTCTAGTGACTTCGCTGAAGCAGAAGAAATAGAAGAAAATAAAAATCCTATTAATGCTATATTTAAAAATTTGTTTTTATACATTTTGCCTCCAACATAAACTCTTTGTATATTTGTTTGCTATTGTTTGTTTTATTTTGTTTATGTTATTGTTCTTATCGGTTTGTTTAATTTAAGAAATGAGAGATAATAGATTATTAAATTTCCACACCTCTTATATAGTTTATATTTATAAATATTAATTATATATTTTAGTATTTTTAATAATAAGATTTGTGGAAAAAGTGGATAAGTATGTGTACATCGTTTGTGATGTTGTTTTGCTTTGGTGGATAATGTTGTTTAAAGTTTGTATATGTTTTCCACTGTTTGTATTTGTTTATCCATATTTATATTTTTATTTGTTTTTATGCAAATTATCCACTTGAAATTAACATGGTTATACACTTTGTTATCAAAATATAAATATATAAATTTCTTGCTTTGTTTGATTTTGTTTGGTATATTTCTTTTTGTAAAAAAGGTACATAAAGTTAGCTTTTGAAGCTGTAACTATGCTTTTTAGCTCTATGATTAATGTACAATAAAAACAAAAGGTTAATGTACAATGACAGAAACAATAGAAACTGTTTGGCAAAAAATAATAGAGAGAGTTAATTCTGAAAAATCTAGTTTTTCAAGTGTTTTTATAAATTCAATAAAGCCAGAAAGTCTTGAAAATAATGTTCTAACTTTAGTTTCTATAAATGAGTTTGCTCGTGATTCAATAGTTAAACGTTATGAAAAAGACATTGATTTAGTTTTGAAAGAATTTTCACCAGAATTAACATATAAGGTAATAGTAAAGGCTAACAAAAAAAATACTAAACCAGTACAACCAACTTTACCAACTCTTTCAGAACCAGATATAAAGGTCGCTACTAAGTCTGTTTCTCAAAAATACGATTCAATGTTAAATTCAAAATATACTTTTGATTCTTTTGTAGTTGGAAAAAGTAATCAGTTTGCTTATGCTATATGCCAAGGAGTTACTAAAAATCCTGGAAGTCTTCATAACCCTGTATTTATTTATGGTGGAGTTGGCCTTGGTAAAACTCATCTTATTCAAGCTATTGGGCATGAAATATTAAAAAATGACCCTAAAGCAAAAATAGCTTACCTTTCTTCTGAAACTTTTACTAACGAGTTTATTAATTCTGTTATAAGAGAAAAGAAAGCAGATGATTTTAAAAAGAAATATAGAAAAATAGATTTGCTTTTAATTGATGATGTTCAATTTTTTGCAAAAAAAGAATCAACGCAAGAAGAATTTTTCCATACTTTCAATGAATTATATCAGCAGAAGAAACAGATAGTTTTAACTTCTGATAAATCACCTGATAAGATTCCTGATGTGGATGAACGTCTTACTTCAAGGTTTGCTAGTGGTGTTGTTGTTGATATTCAACCCCCAGATTTAGAGACTAGAACAGCTATTTTGATGAACTGTGCTAAAAAGTCGATGGTTGAAGTTCCAGAAGATGTTATTATGTATTTGGCTCAAGGAGTTACCTCTAATATTAGAGCATTAGAAGGAGCTTTTAATTCTGTTTTGGCTTTTGCTGGCATAATGAACAAACCTATTAATAAAGATTTAGTTGACCAAGTTTTGAAAGATATGCTTAGGGAAACTGCTGGCGGAAAAATAAGCATTAACTGGATAATCAAACGTGTTTCTGAGTTTTATGACATTACTGAAGCAGAAATGATTGGAAAAAGACGTTCTGCTAATCTGGTTTTACCAAGACAGGTTGCAATGCGATTATGTCAGGTTTTTACTGATTCTTCACTTAACCAGATTGGAGAAAAATTTGGCGGACGTGATCATACAACAGTGATGCACGCTTGCGATAAAGTAAATAAAATGATAAAAAACGACAGTAATTTTTCTGAAGAATTTGAACGAATAAAACGTTTTGTAGACCCAAATAAGTGATTGGCAAAAAAGCTTCTTATTACTTCGGCGATTAAATATAAAAAATTTGTGGATTATCTCACTATGATTAGCTTGCTAAAGCAAGCGGTTATGATTTGTTTTGTTGTATAAGCGAACAGAACTATTTCAAGATTTCCATATCATCACTAAAATATGGTAAATTACATAATCCTTTTTTTAAATATAATCTTAGTTTGTCATATTTTTTAGCTAATCTTTGTAATTCTTGGGGTACATTTACAATATTTGAGTTTGCAATTTTTGGTTCAAAGTGGATTTCATAAATATGAACCAGATGACCTTTTTCTTTAGTTGTGTAATCGATAGACTGAGTAATATTTACAATATGCTCTTCACCTTTTGAAAAATCTAAGTGATAATTACAAAAATGAGCTGTGATTATTCCCAAATCTAATGATAATAAAATTATATAAGTAATTACACCCATCAAAAAATGAGGTCTTCTTTTTATAATTTCTTTATCGATAGTTATATATTCTTTTTTTATTTTAAAATAAAATATAGCAAAATAGACCAGACAAAAACTACCGAAAGAAAAAATAGTGTTTATGTTTATTCCTTTATAAATAATATGGTAAGAGGCTGGATTAAGTATTATACACCAATAGAAAATAATAAATATAAATAGTATCGAAAATTCATGTGATATTTTATATAAAAAAGGAAAATTCTTTATTAATAAAGTTTCATATTCTTTATTTTCTTCATTAATTTCATAATTATTTTTTCCTTTTTTTTTATTTGTAGGCATATAAAGGTCAGTTGGTTTAATTATTATACTAATGATAAAACATACTATTATAACAGTCCAATTACCCATTTGTTATTGTCCTTATATGAAATAATATATAAAATAATACTTTGATAAAAAACTTAAAATACAAAAAGTAAATCTGCATTTGAGTTGTTTTCAGTTCTCAACTTTATATACTTTTAAAATTAATTATAGTATAATGTTTTTATTATTGCTATTAATAAATATATAAACAATAAATATTGATAAAGTAATTTTATGACGATAACCGATAACCACGTACATCTTGATCTTATTAATGATGATATTAAAAATATCATTAATAGAGCAGAAGAAGCAGGAGTTACTAATTTTGTAGTCCCAGGTGTTTGTGGGTTTCCTAACAAATTAAATGAATTGTTGAAATATGAAGAAGTAAAAATTTGTTGGGGTATTTATCCAAAATATGCAGAAGATTCAAAATTAATAGAAACTAAAATAAAAGAATTAGAAAATACAACTATAAATTTATTTGCTATCGGTGAATGTGGGCTGGATAAGCGTTTTCCAAATCTTGAAAAACAGATTGAGCTATTTAAAAAGCAGATAGAAATATCAAAACAACGTCATTTACCGTTGATTGTTCATTTAGTTGGGCATTGGCAAAAAGCTTATGAGCTTTTAAAAGAAACTAATTCAAATTTTATTTTACATTCATGGAATGGTTCAGGTGAGATGGCAAAGGAATATTTAAAAATAGGTGCTATCTTTTCTCTCTCTGCTAGTATTTTAAAGAACCCAAATAAATTAATTGAGTTTTTTAAAACTATACCTCAAGATAAGATTATTTTTGAAACAGACTCTCCTGACCAAAAACCTAGTTTTGTATCAGGAGAGCAGAATGAACCTTCTAATTTACCTGTTATTGTTGAAAAAATAAAAGAACTAGGATTCGCATGATTATAGTATTCGCAAATTCTAGTTCTTTTATTTTTGAAATACAATCACCAAGTATTGCCTTGACTAGACAGTTTTTTATTTAAAATTATAATTTCTACACGTCTATTTTGTTCCCTACCTTCTGGAGTTGCGTTTGAAACTTTTGGACGTGTATCTGAATAGCCTTGAGCTGATAATCTATCTGGATTCATTTTCATTTCTGTTACGAAGTATTTTACAACATTAACAGCACGCATTGCAGAAAGTTCCCAATTAGAAGGGAATGCAGAATTTTTTGCAGGCGGTATATTATCTGTATGTCCGTCAATTCTAATGTAATTATTGATTGAACCTAGAATAGAAGACAAAGCCATAAGAATTTCTTCAGAACTCTTTTTAAGTGTAGCATTTCCACTTTCAAACAACAAATTTGTTGGAATTATAATTTTTATTTGTTGGTCTTTTTCTACTACGTGTAATCTGTCAGCCATTTTTACTTTGGCTAGTTTGTTTTTAACACTTTTTATTATTTTTGCAGGTTCGTTTCTTTGCATACCTGGAGCCATAGTTATACCCTGTCCACCTTGGGTTAGCCATTTATTAGCTCCGTGATTCTGGTTGATAGTAAAAACGTCAAAAAAGTTTTCCGATTTATCTTCTGCTTCCTGTCTCTTCTTTGGTGAATCCAAAGAAGAGAAAGCAAACAGCATAACGAAGAAACAAAGCATATTTGTAACCAAGTCACTGAAAGATACATACCATAATGGTGCACTTGGTTCATCGATTTTTTTCTTAGCCATTAGAAGATAATTCCTCGTCTAAATGAAGCTCTTTAAATTCATTCTTTTCTTTTTCAGATAAGAAAGCTAGAAGCTTTTCCTGTATGATTCTTGGGTTAGTTCCAGAGGCTATCAATAAAACCCCTTGCCCAATAATAGTGTTGTACATATCTTCATCACTTGCACGGTCTGCTAGTTTTTTTGCGAATGGAATACAAAGAAGATTTGCAAGAACACTACCATAGAATGTTGTAACAAGAGCAACAGCCATATTTGGACCAATAGAAGATGGATCGTCAAGGTTTCCCAATAGACAAACCAAACCGATAATTGTACCAATCATACCAAAAGCAGGAATAACTGATGCAAAAAAGTTTACTGAGTCTATAACAGCAAGATGTCGGTTTGAAGTTGATTCTATCTCGGTTTCAATTACTTCTCTAATTAATTTTTCTTCAACAGAGTCAACAACAAGTTGAAGCAAACGAGCGAAAAATGGTTCATCAATTTCGGCTATTTTAGATTCAAGAGATAGGATACCTTCTTTACGAGCAGATTCAGCAATCATTAATATATTGCTTATCAGCTTCATATTATTAAATTCTTGTGGGGCTTTATATGCCATTTTAACCCCATTAAGACATTGTTTAACTTTTTCTGTTTTAAAAGCAACAAACAATGCTGAAACCGCTCCACCACAAACTATAAAGATTGATGGAATATCAAAGAACATATTAAGGTTTCCAGAAATCTTAATACCTATTGTAATTAAGGCGAAACCCATAATAGTTCCGATTATTGTCGATTTATCCAAAACAAACCTCCAGCAATAGAGCCACTCTTTATCCGATTAATTCAAGCTTAAAAGTTAAATCGCTAATTCCTTTTGCGTTTTTAGTAATCTTTTCTAGTTTGATATTAAATTTAAAAGGAGAAACTTCAGCTATACCTATAGGTTGACCTTTTTTTATGTTTTTAGCTTTAAGATTGACTTTTGGTGTAGTTAAATCTCTAACTTTTTTACCGTTTTCATACACATTAATATTGAAACAAATAGAATCTAAACAAGCTTCACTAGCAGAAATGTCCTTCCAACCTTCTTTGTATGTAACTGTAAAATAATAGTTATTTCCATTGTAAGCAATGGGTTTATCTTTTAATATATTTTCAGTTGTTGGATGAGGGGAATAATCAATCATTCTTGTAAGGGTATAAATCTGTTTTGGCTTGCTATCAAGAATTGTAACAGAAGTAGGAGCTTCTGTTGTTGTAGAAGATTTCATTTGTGATATTTTCTTCAAGATACTTTCTTTTCTAGCTTTTATTTTTGCTTGCATTTCATCGTTTGATATAATCTGACTCTTTTGAGTATTTTGAGAAGCAGCATATACATCAGTTGTAGTAAATATACCAACGGTTCCAAAAACAAGCAAAGCAATAGTAGTTATGTTAAAGCCTGATTTATTCATGATAAACTCCTTATTAAAAATATATTAATTATTCCTCGCTCCACCATTTATCCAATTGGTTATTAGACTTTGGTCAGAAGTAGAAAGTGTTGAACGATCTTTTGGCATTCTTGGGGTTTCTGTGCCTTTTATTCTTTTCATAATCTTTGATGTAGAAGCGTCGTAAGGATAAATTACTGCACCAGATTTTGAACCTTTAAGAACATTATTATAACTGTTTAGCCTAAGAGAAGCAGCAGCCGAATTGTCGTTGTGACAACCAGCTATAGCACAATTTACAGTAAAAATTGGAAGAATATTTCTAGAGAAACTGCCACCTGTAGAAACTAATACAATATTTGTTGTGGCAGATCTACCACTATCTACGCTTACGGTTAATGAATTTCCGTTATAATCACTTGCGTAGGCGGTTAATGTATATACACCAGCTTCAACATCTGGAATAGTAAAACTTCCGTTTATATCTGTTATAACAGAAACAGTGCTTGGAGAAGTGGTTATTGTAGCTCCAGAAATTCCTATTCCTGTTTGTGAATCAACTACCGTTCCAACTATAGAACCTCTTAATGAACTCTTTGTTCCGCAGCCTACTGCTGTTATCAAAGATAGGCTTAGTATAAGAGCCATTAACAAATGATATCGTTTAAACATTTTATGCTCCTTTTTAGGCTAACATTTCCTTTCAAAATAATCGGCATAAATAAAAAATAAATTAACTAATGTGAAATTTTATGTAGTATAATTTTGAAACAAGTTATTTAAAAAATGATTAAATACTAAAAATATATATTTACCAAACTATTGTTATGAGTAGCATAGAGGTGTGGCTATTTATATATTTTTTCTTTTTAATCAAATAAATAATGTATTAACAAAAAATGGTATGGCGTAAATGAATATTCTTATTACTGGTGCTTATGGGTTTCTAGGAAAAAATCTTACAGCCGCACTAAAAAATGTTATGGAAAACAAAGATGTTGCTCATGAGGAGCTTAGAATCGGCGACATTTATCTATATGACGTGAACAGTTCTGACAATCTTTTAGAAGAAGCCTGTCAAAGAGTTGATTTTGTTTTTAATCTTGCTGGTGTTAATCGACCCCAAAACAATGATGAATTTATGAAGGGTAATTGCGATTTTGCTGCTCGTCTTCTCAATACTTTGAAAAAGTATGACAATAATTGCCCTGTTATGCTTGCTAGTTCTATTCAAGCCTGTCTTGAAGGGCGTTATAAAGATAGTGAGTATGGTAAGAGTAAAAGGGCTGGTGAAGATGTTTTCTTCGATTATGCAGCAGAAACAGGGGCAAAAGTTCTTGTTTATAGATTTAAAAATCTTTTTGGTAAATGGGGAAAGCCTAATTATAATTCCGTTGTGGCTACTTTTTGTCATAATATAGCTAATGATTTGCCGATTCAAATAAACGACCCAAATACTGAATTAGAACTAATCTATATAGATGATTTAATAGATGAAATGTTTAATGCTTTAAAAGGACTAGAACATAGGTGCTCTTTTAGGGGAAATATTTCGATTGTTGACCCTGATGGGAAATATTGTTACGTTCCTGTTTTTCATAAAGTAACTTTAGGTAAAATAGCAGAATTGCTTTATAGTTTTAAAGAACAACCCCAAACCTTAGAAGTGCCAGAAATACCAGCTTATTCTTTTGAAAAAAAGCTTTATTCGACATATTTAACTTATTTGCCTAAAGATAAAATCAAGTTTCCTTTAAAAATGCACGTTGATAATAGGGGAAGCTTTACAGAACTTCTTCACTCTTCAAAAAGTGGACAGGTTTCTATAAACATTTCTAAACCAGGCACAATAAAAGGACAGCATTGGCATAGCTCTAAATGTGAATTTTTTATAGTTGTTCATGGTCACGGTCTTATTCAGATGCGAAAAGTAGATACTGACGAAGTTATGAATATCGAAGTCAATGGTGATAAGATGGAAGCTGTTTGTATGTTGCCTGGCTATACGCATAATATTATTAATCTTTCTGATACGGAAGATTTAATAACTGTAATGTGGGCTAACGAAAGTTTTAAATTAACGAAACCAGATACTTTCAATGAAGAAGTTGATTCACATTTTAAGATGTGATTTGTGTAGACTAGATAAAGGAAGATTATATGTTTTTGAGAAAAAGAATAATTCTAACTTTAGTTATGTTTATTATATCTTTAATTCTCATTTTTGTAGGGATAAACAAAAAAGAATTTGAGTCTTACTATAGAAAAGCAATTAATGTTTGTACTCAATGTATTGGAATAGGGTAACTTAGGATGAGATTTATTCCTCATGGTATAGTTACTAACGCAAGTCAGTATTAATAAAAAACTATGACAATGGATATAAGTAAAAACAATAATCTAAAAATCAGACAATGGGTTCAAGTTGGCTCAACTCTTGTTGGTAACGGATATTTAAAAGGTTTTAAAACAGGTGATATTTATCAAGGAGCTTTAAAAAAAGGTTGTATTCCTTTTTTAAACTGCTACAGTTGTCCTGGAGCATTATTTTCATGTCCTATAGGTGCAATACAAAACACTTTTTCTGAAGCTGGTGCAAAATTTGATATAAATGCAATTCCATATCTTGTCATAGGTTTTTTAATTTTTATAGGAACTTTAGTAGGTAGAGCTGTTTGTGGTTGGCTTTGTCCTTTTGGTTTTTTCCAAGATTTATTAAATAAAATTCCTTCAAAAAAATTTCGAGGTTTTAGTTGGCTAAAATATTTAAAATATGTGATTCTTTTACTTTTTGTAGTAATTCTTCCTGTATTTTGGATAGATGATTTTGATATGGGTGTTCCAACTTTCTGTAAATATATTTGCCCAGCTGGAACATTAGAGGGTGGAATTCCATTAGTTTTATTACAACCTACATTAAGAGCACAATTAGGCTGGCTTTTCACTTGGAAAATAGGTTTGTTGTTTTTATTGGTTGTTTTATCTGTGTTTTTCAAAAGACCATTTTGTCGATGGTTTTGCCCATTAGGGGCTTTTTATGGTTTGTTTAACAAATTCAGTTTGTTGCAGATAAAGCTAGATTCTAACAAGTGTATAAACTGTGGAAAATGTTCAAGAGTCTGCCCAATGAATCTTGATGTTCCAAAAGAAATCAATACCAGCGATTGTATTCGTTGCTACGACTGCAAAAAAGACTGCCCTTTTAAGGCTATCAGTTATTAGCTATTAAGTAGTGTCATTTTTTTGTAACGCTAATATCATCAAACCAAAGATTGCCTTTAGGACCAGGTCCAACTTGTAATAAGACTCTCATATAACAAGTATTTAGCGTAAAAATCTTTGTTCCTGTTGTTGGATTTACAAGATTGGCTTCAATTTTATTCCATTCCGCAGGAAAAGCCATCATTTCTTTAGCCCAAAGCCTATTTCTTAAACGTTTATTTTTGTCGTAAAGTTCTATTCCTACAGCACCAATTTGTTTGCCATTTTCGGATTTGACACAGACATCTAGAATTAAATCGGAACTTTCATTTACAGGAATAAAATTAGACAGAATTCTTCCTTTTGTAAAAGAACCATTTGATGAACATTCTAGAGAACTTGTTCCAGACAAAAATACGGAATTTGATATTTTGAACAAACCTTCGCTAACATCCCAGTTTTCTAATTTGTTTTCTGATGTATAGCCATTTTCAAAGCCACCATCTAAAACTAAATTTTCTGATAAGGTGGGTTGGGTTACTTCTGACTCTGGATTTCTAATATTTTCTCTTGGAGCTGGTGTTGGTTCTTCAATTGCAGAATTGGCTGCTCCAGCTTCAAAAGGAACTTTTGTTGGTGGGGTTTGTGTGTATTCGCCAACCTGTGTAGGAGGCTGATAGTTCATTTTTGCTAGATTTTTCTTGGCGTTTTCAATACGAGCTTTATGAGAAGGATGAGAGCTTAAAAACTTCTGCAAACCTGTAGAATCACCATATTTTTGTAAGAATCTTTCCCATACTTGAACTTGACCATAAGGGTTAAAACCTGCATTAGCTAGTTTGAATTGACCAACATCATCAGCCTCGTCTTCCTGTTTTTGAGAAAACTTCATTAAAGACAAAGATGTTAGAACAGAAATCCAAAGATCTTTATTTTTCTGATTTTTGACAGCTTTCTGTAATAAAGCGGTTAAGGCGGCAGATGCCCTATAATTTTTTAAGGAATGTCTTTGTTGAACGTGTGCTAGTTCATGAGCTATTACTGCAGCTAGCTCATCGTCAGATTGCAAAAAGTCTACTATTCCGCTATATACATAAACATTACCGCCAGGAATAGCAAAAGCATTTACAGTGCTATCATGCAAAACAGTGCATTTTAATTTCATTCCATGAGTATTGTATTGTGGGGCTAACTGATTGAAAATCCTCATAACTCTTTCAACTTTTGCTTTGTCACTTTCTGGTTTGGAAGTTAGCTTTTGCCACATTGCTAGTTCTTTTCCTAACCGTTTTTCAGCGCTAACATCGCCTGTAAGCCAAAGCAACATATTGATTTCTTCATAGTCTTTATAAACTTTTATTAACTTTTTCAAAAAATTTTTACTTCCAGCAAAACATAAACAAGAGGCTGTAAGTAAAAAAAACGTAGTGAAAACAAGTAAAGTAGATTTTTTATTTTTCATTTCGGCAAACTCCCCTTTTTGAAGGATTTTTTGACGATAACAATAATTACTCTTATTGTTAATTTAAAATTCCCCTTTTAGACAACCTCTAAAATAGAGATGTTCTTACTATTCTTAACTCATATTTATATTGAAATTTTTAAAAAAATGCAAGAAGTACCTTTTCAAAATCATCAATCATTTTTTCTTGATTATTTACTTGTTTAAAACGTTCAAAAGCTTCTTTACTGAAAAATTCATACCCATCTTTAGATGAAAGTCTGTTGATTGCTTCTATAAGAGATTTTTCTTCTTTTGGTTCAACTAGTATACCGCTTTGATTATTTGTGATGATTTCAGGAATACCGCCAACATTAGTTGCTATACAGGGTATGCCAAGTCTCATTACTTCCAGTAAACTTAAAGGTATTCCTTCTCCTAAAGAAGGAAGTAAAGCCAAATCTATATCATCATAATATTCTGATGGGTCTTTGACAAAACCATGAAAAATAACTTTGTTTTTTATGGTTTTCAATGAATTGCAAAGGTTTTCTAGGTTTTTGCGTTCTGGTCCGTCACCAAAAATATGAATTTCACCAATATTTATTGATGAAATATTGTTAGAGATAGCTTTTAAAGCCCATTCGTGTCCTTTGTTTTTGTGGAGTTTGGCTGTAATTGAAATATTTAACGGTCTGTTTGGAAAATTTCTTTTTCCGATAGCTGGCTTATCTATACAATTATTTATAGTTACAAGAGTTGAAGAATTTAAGTCTTGGTCTAGTAAATGTTGTTTGACTGCATTTGAAACAGCAATTTGTTTATCGCTAAATTGGTAGTAGATTTTTTTGTTGAGCCCATGAACATGAGAAACGCATTTTATGCCTGTTAGTTTGCTTAGTAGTCCAGAAAATAGACTTGCTTTGTTTAGGTGTGAGCTTATAATAGTAGGTTTAAAAGTTTTTAAGTCTTGTAAAAGTTTTATTGCAAAAAAAAGTCCACCTAATCTCATTGAAGCAATAGAACATTTTACGTTTATTGAAAGGAGTTCTTTATAGAGAGGATTTCCTGCACAGGTTGCGGTAACTTCCCAGCCTCTTTTTTGAAGTTTTTTAATAAGATTTATAGCTAAACGCTCACCACCACCAAGTTCACAAGAAGAAATAGCAAAATGTATTTTTTTATCTTTGGTTGTTTTGTTTTGTTGTAATAAGTCATTGTATGTTTTTATATGTTCTTTCATTGCTTTTTCTCTATTAAATAGTTTTTCCACTCTTTCTCGTCCATTTTCTCCCATTTTCTTTCTTTTGTCAAAGTCATTAATTAAATATTCTAAGGATTTGGCTAGTGATTCTGGATTATCTGGCGGGCAAAGAATTCCTGTAACATTATTTTCTACTACTTCTGGTATACCGCCAACATTTGTTGATACTATCGGTAAACTTCGTTCCATTGCCTCACATAAATTAATTCCGAATGCTTCTTTACGTGATGGCGAAACAAAAATACTTAAACTTTCAAGGTAATTCGATTTATCTGATATATCATCAATAAATTTACAAATATTATCTATTTTTAAATTTTTAGCTAATTTTACAAGAGATTCTTTTCCTTTTCCTCCACCGCCAATATATATTTGAAAATTTTGTTTTTTATCTTTGAGAATTTTTGCAGCTTTAAAAAGAATATCTATACCTTTTATGTAATGTAGTCTTGATAGAGTTCCTATTTTTATTTCTTTTTGTAATTTATAATCTTTTTCGTTTTTTATCTGTGTTCCTGGATAAATAATTTTAAAATTATCAAAATCAAGGTTTTTTATTGTTTTTTTATACCAATTTGCCAAAAATTCACTAGGAAAAAGCATATAATCAGAAATTGGTTGTGTTATTTTCTCTAAATAGTGATAAATACAGCTTTCTGAGCCATGAATTGTCGTTATAAGCTTAGTTTGTAAAAATATTTTTACAAGTCGCGACCAAGTTGTAGCCCTAAAAAGATGGCTATGAATGATGTCTGGTTTAAATTTTTTTACAATTTTTAGTAACTTGTAAAAGGCTAAAAAATCAAAAAATACCTCGCCTAAGATTTCAACTTTAATATTTTTTTCTCTTAATTCTTCACTTAGGATTCCGTCTCTAAATGCTGCAACTATAATTTCATTATTGGCTAGTTTGGCGGTTTTAGCCAAGTCTAATAGGAGGGTTTGAGCACCACCAACAGTTAAAGCATTGATTACGTATAGTATTTTCACTCTAATCCCTTTATCCTTTATCCTTTATCCTACACCCTATTCCCTACACCCTATCACCCATCACCCATCACTTATCACCCATCACTTATCACTCATTACCCATCACTTCTTCTTTACAGGCATAAAACCATTAGGAACATTTTGATTTTTTTGTGTTGGCTGGTTGTTCTGTTTAACTTTATTGGTCAAATTCTGCTGATTCTGTCTATTTTGCTGATTTTGCTGTATTTGCTGGTTTGGTTGCAATCTCATAAAACCATTTGTGTTGGCAGGGGTGGCTTTATTTTCGTTATTTGTTGGAGCAGTATTTTGATTAACGGGTTGCATATAAGGAATTGTAGGTTGTTGTTGAATTTGTGTGTTATTAACTACTGGTTGCTGAACAGGAGGATTTGCTGTTTGAGTTTGCATTGGTGCTCTTCTAAGCACTTCAACAGCAGGACTTACTCTATTTCCATTAGCATAAACAAATGGAACTTCAGCGTATCTTATATTATCTTCAAAACTTGCTGTAGTAAAATTGTTTAGCAACTTGTATTGATTTTCATCGTTTGGAACAATCATATCGATAACGGTTGGTTCACCATAGTTATTACTACCGCCACCAAAATCATCTTGAGTTGGAAAAGCTTTGATATCACGATTTAGTAAACGATTTCCAGATACTATATTTTTATAGCCAAGGGAAAAACATTGAAATCCTGATTTTTCAGATATTCTAGGAAGTTTTAACTTAGAAATCTTAGAAATTACTTTGTCACCTTGTAATTCAACATAATCAGCAACAACAATATCGTCTATACAATCTTGAAAAGAGAGTTCATCGGTCTTTTCTCTAAGAATTTCTTCTAAAGCTGAATAATTCATAGGGCTAATTAAAACTACTTTTTCCCAGCCCATTTTATCAGCAAAAAGAACGCTTCTACCAGGAAGAGCTTCGTCATAACCTGATTTTTCAATACCGTCTATATCGATGTAAATATCCCAAAGATTGGCAACAAAGCCTTGGTCATCGCTTTTACCTGTATCTTCCCAAGTTCTTAATATATAATTTCGCATTTGAATTTCAAAAACTATAACTTCACCTTCTTCATAAACGCGAAAATTTTTTATGTCGAAAGTGCCCCTTTTTAAGCGTTTATCTAGTGGATATTGGTAATAGCCGTTACCTTTGTCGTCGCCAATCGGGTCGCTTATATCTAAAAGGTTTTTTGTTTCATAATAGAAATTTTGTTTTTGTTTTTTAGCTGCTTGACAAACGTCAGGAGATAAAAGAATTATAACAACAAGTAAAGTTGCAAAAATCTGAAAATATTGTTGCAATATATTGTTTTTAGGGTGAATGGTATAGGGTATAGGGTGTAGGGAAGAGGATTTGTAATACATAATTAACTCTATCTCCTTAAGTTATCTTTTAATCTACTAATTATTAATTCGGCAATTAAGCACAGATTGCTACGCTACCTTGGCTTGTAAATATTAAATAATTTAGTTACATTTTCTTAGATGAAAAAACAATTATTGTCATATATAGAACATATACAGAATCGTAATAATGCCCTCTTTTGCTTGCCCTGTTAAGGGTAAAGGCTGCCACCAAGGATGGTGGCGTGCAAATGCTACAGGATGTAATAGCATTTGCT
>CAJOQX010000390.1 GCA_905236865.1 Candidatus Rifleibacteriota bacterium | reverse complement strand
TCTTGGCCAAATACTGCTTTGAATAGAAAATCGTTAGTTAAACCAAAAATCTTTTCTGTTTCAGACATAGAAAAACTCCTTGATTAGAAATTAAAGTTATTTGGGTATCTAAGTAGCAAATCAAAGAGTTGTGTCGTAAGGCTTATGCCTCGTTGTTATTGTTACTAGTTCTTATTGTTTTAACAAATCAACACCAATAACATCAAAACGCTCCTGAATAGCGTTTTTCATAGGTTAAGTAAAATTGCTACTTCTCAATTAGTAAAATAATCAATTAAATGAAAATTTGCAAGTAGTGATTTTATTATTTTGCAAGGTTTTGTAGCATCTTTTGAAATAGGTATAAGACTTTATTGTTGGTGGTAATAAAACTCTATTTCATTTTTAATATTGGTTTTTATTGTCTTCATCTATTAGAGCCAGCATTTTTAGAACAAAGTCTTTTCTATGATTTGGAAGAGCAAGAAGTTGTTTGTCTGCTTCGCTAAGCTCCATACCGCCACTATAATCTCCTAACAATTCGCTTACTTTTACTCCCAAAGCTTTGGCTAGAGGTTCAACGTGTTTTAGATTAGGTGAAACACCTTGATTGAGCCATTTTGAAACAGTGTATTGAGAAACTCCTGCAAGCTCTGCAATATCATTCTGCTTTAAGTTGCGAGATAACATTATTTGATTAAGTTTTGTTTGAAAGTAGTTCATGTTTTTGTCTATGTGCTTAAAGCTAAAACCTTAACCCATAATATTTACTAGAAATTTACTAACTTTATAAAACTCTAGTTTTGTTGTTGATTTATTTTAGTAAAAGTTTTAAAATTAACTTGCTAAATAATACAAAAGCCACGTAATGAAGAATAATAGATTACATATATAGCTCTCTCTATATATGTAAAAAACTATCTATCAAAACGAGGCAATCTATTTAGTAGATAACAAACTATTACTAAGATGTTTCAATTATAGCAGTAACTATAATTAAAACTTTAAAACAAAGAAATCAGGTGGATAACCTAAAACTCTGTTTTGTGTACAGTACACTATAGCATAGTTTTACTTATTTTTCATCTGTAAGATTTTTATGTCAAAAAAATGAATGGAGAAAATAACTGTTTGCTTATTAGAAAGTCTAGAAAAGGTGATGAAATGAAAAAAAGTTTTTTTTAATTATATTGATTTGTGTTTTTAGTGCCTTACCTGCTTTTTCTCAAACAAAAGGAAACAAAAAGCAAGGTTTATGTGGTGTTTATTTAGGTGATAAAGATCCTCATTTTGATGCTACAGATGTAAAAATAAAGATAATAAAAGAAAAAAAATATACAAAAGAAAGAGAAATAAAAGGAATAGCTGCTTGGTGTTATATGGGAATTAATTATAATACAGGTAAACCTATAAAAGTTCCGAATGAAGATATTTATGACGAATATAAAAACACGTTTATAGGTAAACCGTTTAGAAAGTTTGGAGAACTAGATGAAGTTCATTATATTGCTTCGCCTATTGGTGGATTTATCCATACAATTTCTGTTTTTGAAAGATATAAACATATTGCTTATAATAGTGAAAGAGAAAAATGCATGTCTGATGATGAGATAAAAACAGCATTAGATGAATTTGATATTATAAATTCTATTTTGGAAAAGCACTATAATGTTAAGGGGACAAGAGAAGAAGTTTATGGGTTTCCAAAATCTTATCATTTAGATGATTCAGCTAATTCAAAAGAAAAATTTACTCGTATTACATATAAATTAAACCCAAAAGTTTCTTTATTTCTTGAACAGATTATTTGTCATCACAAAGGTCCTTGTTATTCAGGATGCAAAAATCGAAAAAATTATGCAAATATAGATTATGGTCTTACGATGATTGATAATGAATTACACAATCGGGCTAAAGAAGAAAGATTACAGATAGAAAAAGCTATTCAAGAAATAGAACGTGAATCTAATGACGGAACAGTCGGCTTAGATTAATTATTATATTTAAATTTATTAACAAAAGAAAATTTATTTAATAGGAGTGAAAAATGGAAAATTCAAAAGAAGAAATCAAAACTAATGAAAAGACAAATCATTTAACAGATCAGAAAAAAGAAAATAATATAAGTTATTTTAAAATATTTTTAGCTGTTTTAATGGCAAATATAATAAGTGGAATCCTAGAAGCTTCTCCTGTAACAGGGAGTTTATTAGGTGAATTACTACGACATATATACAAAGCTTGTGGAATTTAATAATTCTTTTTTGAGATTAACATAAATGTTAAAGTCGTAGACGATAGATACCATCCAAAGTCTTATGCTTATATAGGAATTATCAATTTATCTAGAAAACAAAAGTAATTATCTGAATTTCTTTGTCGCTTTTAAGATAGTGATTTAACAATCGCTGATTTGAAGAGTGACTTAGAATGCAATTAAAACATTACCGAGAACCCAAATCTTATTAAAAGGAAAAACAAATGAAATCTTCTTTTCAAACTCCCAAAACAATAAATGAAGT
>CAJOQX010000389.1 GCA_905236865.1 Candidatus Rifleibacteriota bacterium | reverse complement strand
ATTGTTATTTCTCCATTTAATTGATAAATCTTTGAAATATGTCTTTCATCTTCTTTATCTACTTCATTTTGGTATTCTATTTCACTAACAGCCGCAGGACCTGTAGCCAAATCCACTAATTCATCTAAGTGTTTCTTTTTTATTTTATCCATTTTATCAAGAAATTTTTTATCTTCCTCAACAACTCTAGCTTGAAGAGCTTTTATTCTTTTTTGTAGTTTTATTATGTCATCGCTATTCTCTCTTTTTTCTATTTTCATTTTTTGCAAGGAATAATCATCTCTCTTGATAGCAAAAGCCTTTATTTCAGGGTTATAGTCCATCATTGACGGGTGAAGCATTATTAAAGCGAAATAATCCACTTTTCCAATAAAAGCATCATTAGTTCGTTGAGCATATAAATCATCTAAACTAATTTCTTCGTTAAAATCTTTTTCAGAAAGATTACAATTATCAACCTTATAGAAGCCTAGTCTATCAAAATCAAAAAGAGACATTTTAGGATGCAAGGCAATAATATTAGACAAATCTATCAATGCGACATTACTAGATTTATTATTAGTATCTTCATAAAGAATAATGTTATCGTAGTTCTCAAACATTAAAGAAATTTGATAAGAATTATCCAAATATTTATTTAAAACTCCAAGGTCTTTTGAATAGAAAAACCGTCTTAAATCCTTCTCGTTAAAATCAGGAAGATGCGTAGCAATTTTAGGCAATTTGTTGAAAACGATCTGATTTTTATTATATAAAGGCAAAATAGAATCTTCTGTAATCTTATCGACTATTTTAACTAATTCTAGTCTGTCTGGATTACCATTTAGAGAAATAATATCATAATTCTTTTCAATCTTATTTTCTAATATAGTTATCTCTTTGTCTGTTTCAAAAGTATTTTTCCATAAACTTTCTTCATTTATCTGATCTTTTGATAGTAAATCTTTTGATAATTCTTCTTTTTCTTGTTTAAGTTTTTCTAATCTTTCGCTCATACTAGCTATTTCTTGTTTCAACTTATTTACATCGTATTTATCATAAGCAGTATTCTTAAAAAAGCCTGTATTCCTATCGAAATTCTTCATTATAGGGTTGTTATTTATCAATCGTTCTAAATCTCTGATTGAACAAAAGTTTGAGAAAAACCAACAACTTGCCCCAAAGTTAAAAATAGAATAACCATTAATGATGTAGCAACAAAACTACGAAAAATTGTGATCCTGGATTCGTCATTGCGAGCCGTAGGCGTGGCAATCCACAAATTTTCGATATTTAGTCGTCGGTTTATAATTAAGTTTTTTTTACAAGCGTAGCAATTATTTTTCACCGACAATCACCAGCTTTTCTATAGGTTTTCCAAATTGCAAACATTCTATTCTAGAAATAGAATTATCTATTATCTCAAATAGGCTTTTATCAACTTTATATTTGTCATATATTTTCTTTAAAACCTTTGATGTAATACTCTGACCACCTGCCAAAACCAAAGGATAATTTGTTATAGGGAAAACGTCTTTAGTCTTTTTTGTCAATTTGTGCCATTTTTCCACTTTTATTTGGTCTGATTCTTTAAATTCTGGCTTTTTTAAATCAGTGTAGTAAAGAAAAGCATAAAATAAACAGAAATTAACCCCTGGTATACCCTGACTATATATTAAATCAACATAATTAAGAGCAAATTTATATGGAACAGCAATTGAAGTATTGAGCACCAAAAGATATTTATTTTCCAAAACCACTTCTTTTGTTGCGTTGTATATATCTTTTCTTATTTCTGCCATTATGGCTCTTGTTTCTTCTCTAGTAGTAATATAGCTATTTAGACTTTCCCATTCTAGTATTTTTATTTTTTCTTCTAGCTCATTTTGTTTGAAATAAGATTTTTCTAAAAATTTCATATAAGATTGCATATCGCTGTTGTTTGATAATTTTTCTTCTACTTTGATAGAATCTTTTAAAAGTTTATCTAATTCAAGCTTCAATTCTTCGATTTGTTTTTTATTATCTCGTGGTCTTTCCTTTAATTCTGCTACAGCTTTAGCAAATTCTTCATAAGAACTAATTCCAAAATCAACTTTGTAAAAACCTATTCTGTCATAATCAAACAAAGCCATTTTAGGATGCAAACTAATTGCTAATGGAACATCAATTGTAGCCACTTCGCTTACGGTTATAGCAAATAAATCATTATGTAAAAACAAGAAAAAGAGTATAAAAAATCAAGGAAAGTATTTTTTTAGATTATTATTTAAGTTACTCGACATATTTTTTCTAATGCGCTTTTATATTTTTTATTCATAATAATGATTTTTGGGTATGTATGCAACTATATCTAAACTATACAAAAAAGCGTAAGCTTTTAGCTTACGCTTTTTAAATCCTATCTAGCAAATGATATAACTATTTTTTGTCTTTATTCTTCATTGTTTTATCTAAGATTCTTATATCAAGAGTTGAACCAAAGACAGGCAATGAAGTCTTAAACAATCTTTTGTTATGATCATCTTTACCACGTACTAACATAGAAGGATTCCATTTCCAACTACCACTACCATCATCAGAACCAGATCCAGCAGGATAATAATCCCAATCTCTAGCATCGTCTTCTGAATAGATGCTTATAGGAATAGCCATTGGGAACTGTTCGGTTCTACCTCTAAATACAGTATGTGTCACATTATCATAATTCATAACAACATTATGATCAGAAGAACCGACCTTAGCACCAGAAATAAAATAAGATTCAATAGTCTTTTCTACTACAGGTTGAGTTCCGTTGCGTCCGTCTGTAGCAAAGTATTTAAGTTTCATAGTAGCTGTTGCACCACCGCAGTTATCGCTAACATATACTTTAAATTCTGTTTCAACGTTATCTTCAACATACTGTGGAGAAAGTCCTAATTGAACCTGTTTTATAAATACAGCATCGGTAACTGCTGTCGTAATGTCATCTCCTAAAGATACAACACCGCTATAAGTATTTAGAGCCACATCGTTAATATAACCATTATAGTGAGTTTTAGAAGGCAACCATTGTTCTGCCCTTACAAGGTTTTCATTCAAATCAGTAGCAAAGTAATTTTCACCAGAGAGTTGATAATAGGTTGCAGATTCTGAAGCAATTTTATTAGCTTCGTTCGGGAAATAACTTGTTTTCCCTTCTTTATCTTCATAAACAGAACCACAAGCAACAGGTGGAATATCATCTTTAACCTGTAAAGCAAGATTCAATCTATTACCACGGAAATAGTTACCAGAAGAATCTGTTGCACTTACATAAAATTCATAGGGTTTATAGCCTGGAGTATTGTTTGCATAACCATCGGGAACAACATTATTAGAAGTACAACCACCATATTTATCTTTTTTAGTTCCTATTTTTATACCTTCTATAGGAATTTTAAATCCCATAGTAGAATTGTAAACTCTAGTACCTCCAATATCTTGCCAATATTTTGATGTATCATAACCTAACTGTTTAATTGAAGCAGTATCTGTTCTATAATGTAATGCATATTCACTATCATCTTCGTTGAAACGACTACCAGCTACATTAGAATAATTAGCGTTTGTTAAAGGATACATTTCATCATCATTAACCAAACCTAATCTAACCTTACCATTCGTCTTTATATCAGTGCTAGAAGATTCACGCTTTACAGTTTCAAACATAAATCTTACATCTCTAGCTTCTTTAGAGAAAAGAGGTTTATAATTTAAGTCTGAACTAGGTTGTTTATTCGTTTTTCTTTTCTTTATCTCCTCTCTTAAACCTATTCCAGATCCTGCTACAGAAGTAAGCCATTTGATACCTTTGCAGTAGTTATCACATTCAGTCTTACCAAAATTGAATGCATAATTAGAAATATGTTCAGCTAATGGCAAACCAGCAGGACTTTTTGCAGATTCTGCTTCCCAAGGATTATTATCACTTAAAGTAAATTTTACAAAATCAGGATTTTGCTTACCGCTAGGTCCATCTTTAGCTTTTAATGCTCTTGCAGTAGTACCAAAGAGGTTACCATGAGATGGTTGAGTTTGATCCCAAACGATTTTAGGTTTATCAACGTCCATTATTCTAACTTTAGCTCTACCTGTTAATTGCAACCAACCTGGTATGTTTTGAACAGAATAAAGAGGATCATCACTTTCGTTTAAAACCCACATATCATAAGAATACTGTCGACGCATATTAATTTGAATAGTAGCATCATAAGGATCAGTCGGAGGCAATTCTCCAGCAGTAGTAAAATAAACCATATTCTTAGTATCAGCAACACCTGGTTTTACTATAAATTCATATTCGTAATCAGAACCAACTTTTGAGCCTGATGATTCTTTTACTACATCTGATTTTAAAGGTAAATCAACTTCTCTTATACCACCAGTACCATTTGGAGCCTTGTAAATCAACTTCGCAGAAACAAGTATTTTATTATCAGCCCATCTAATATCAGCTTTTGGACCAGTAGGGCCATTTTTTTGATACTGGTATTTAGGATTTCCGTTTACATAAAACGGTGAGCTTGGTTTATTAGTCATTTCGTTTATAAGGTATTCCATTTTTTCGCTTAGCATATTTGTCTGTGAAGCCATATTAATACGCCAATTATAAACTTCTCCAGCAACTATCCCAAAGCATTTTGTATCATTTGGAACAGGCTTCCAAAACTCATTTTTTTCTAAATAGTTAGAAGCAGGTCGCCAAGAAGGAATATCATCACAACGTTGAATTTCAGCTACTTGATAAACAGGATCAGGAGTAGATTCCACTCCCGTACCGATAGAAATAGGTTCTAATGCAATTATACCATCACCATCTTTTATTATTTGATCATAATCTACAGATATATCCTTCCAATCCTTGTCTTTAGGATGTAACATGAATAAATTTTTACCAAATTTACTACTATTAAAAACAAAAGAACTTTTAATTTCATTAAGTCTATCTTTTGAACTTATAGCATTACCACTCGTTCCTGCTACTTTAGCCCAACAGGTTTCCTTAATATCGTCTAAAAAATCTATAGTATCGCCTTGTTGTAATCTATTGTAATCATACCAGGTATACTGAACTTTACAAGTCATTATGAATTTTCCAAAAACAGGCGAATAAATAGCATTATATTCATACCCATTTGTAGATTCATTGCTTTGTATTAGTTTACAACAGCTATTACCATATAAATCAAGAACCTGCCAAGTCTTCCATATATAATGTACTCCATTTGGATTAGTATCTTTATTATATGGTGCAGGGTGTCTTATTCCTGTAATAAAACCACCTTTTCTTCCATCCTCGTCCCAATCAGGCTGTGCTGTTGGATCTTGAGCTCCATCATCTAATGGGTAATTTTCGACCATATAAAAATAAACTTTATTTAAATCCAAAGTAATATTATTGCCTAAGAAATTCTCTTTTTGATTAGTATTACGATTAACTTTATCAGGAACAGATGGCTGAGTCTTATAAGGACCAATAATATCTAAAAGAGAACCATCTCCAAGTTTTCTAATTCTAGGTGGTGTTGGAACGTTGATAACAGCCATTTTACATTTACCAGGATCACTATCGCTACTAGTTGTATAACTTCCTGAATGGGAACAATTACCATTTCCGAACAATATATGGTCTTTCCAATTACTTGCATTTATATCCATCTTCGAGTCTGAACTAGCGTAATTAGAAATTATAGTTAACCAAGAAGAAGTAGGAACAGGAACATTTCCTTTCGCAACTAACTCACTATAGCATTTATCGCTAACCTTTACTTGAATATTATAAAATTGTCTTGCGATTGTTTTACGTCCAACTTCAATTACAGAACTGCTGATACTTTCTTTTTCAAAAACTACCTTACAAAACTCACATTTTAAAACTACATTTAATTTTTTATAACCACCTTCTTCAGCCACTACACACATGTGCACAGCATTTCTAGCTACAAAATGCTTAACAGGGTCATAGGTTTTAGAATCCTTACTAGGGAAAGTTAAAGCAAAGAATACTCTACCAAAACCATCTGCTTTAATATCATCAATATCACAATTCT
Source organism: Candidatus Rifleibacteriota bacterium (assembly GCA_905236865.1). GTDB lineage: Bacteria > Muiribacteriota > Ozemobacteria > Ozemobacterales > Ozemobacteraceae > RUG334. The sequence goes on along the minus strand of CAJOQX010000389.1, from coordinate 9,840 downwards.
TTGCATCGCCACCCATTGAATTTATAGCTTCAGCTACATCCATTCTCAAAAATCTAAGATTTGAAACGCCTGGATTTTCATCATATTGTTTGTCTTCTGGTTTAACATGTAAATCATTGCATTCAAACTTATGAATTTCTTTTTTAGATTTTTCATAAGCATATATAATACCCCCCTGTTGATCCCATTGATTGGAAACCCCTACAGCAGTATATTTTAAACTAGAGGTTGGTTTTCCTGGCCAACACAAAGAATACCATTTTTTTATTGTTTCTGGTCCCATTATATAAACATAATCTTCAGAAGCATTTTTCAAAGATATTCCTATCCATGTACTATCTTTTAAATCAGGGTAACCTCTAACATTACTTTTGTTTATATCTATTTTATTTGCGCCACCATCACCTTTTGCCAATTTAAGTTCATATTCTGGACTGTCCTTTTCACGAGCAAGAGAATAAACTCGGCTAGGATAAGGTATTACCTTTATAGATGACCCATCTTTAACTTTAGCATTCTGAGCTGGTTGCATAACTATCTGTATTTCTTTTGATTTTGCTTTTGTTGTTCCACTACCACCATCTGCAGCACAGGAATCAAGACAGCCACAAACATATTCTCTTAAAGTTCTTTCATCGGATTTTGTTGCAACAGGGTTAGTTGAAGTAGTATATGACGGGTATTTTACTGAATCAGAATCTTTTCCATAACCATTTTTCCAAGTCATCAACATATACCTATAAACTAATTCTTGTTCTCTATCGCTATAACACATATAACCTTTTCCATTTGGATTCCATGAAGAAAACCATGCTCCATTTGGAATAGAATACCATTTTTTTCCAGGGTAAAATGGTAAATTTAATTTTCCTTTTTTACCTGTACCAGGTAATTCTGGTAATTTATATGTAGATGGAGTAGGATTAGCATAACCAGTTCCAGGATTTAATGCACCTACTTTACAATAGACTTCATCATTGTATGGTTTTCCATCACAATTTGAACAACTAGCTTTATAATAAGTTTCTGTTCTATATACAGGTTTCCAATGATCAAATTTTCCATCGTTATAAACAGGATCATAATGATCAACAACTTGTCTTGTGCTTTTTTTATGATGCCAATCTTTATAAACGTTTATTGATCTTGAATTTCCGCTATTTACAGTTCTATATATACTAGTATTTTTACCATAAGTTCTAGCATCAGTGTGGTGCAACCTACCAGTTCCCATATCTGAATCATGTTCTGATACACCATTGTCTAAAACCTGACGCCATATATTCCCTTTTTTATTACTAAAATCTTTATCCTCGTTAACAGTAAAAGTAAATATAGTTCTATCAATATCAACATAAAATCCTTCTGAATAATTAAATTCTTTTATACATAATTGTGGAGGGTAAAGAATTTGATTAGTAACAGAATTATTCAATCTATATATTCCCTTATACGGATCAGTTTTTTTCTCTCCAAACATCAAATAACATTCGCCATTACGGAGAAATTTTGAATCTAAATCATCGCCACCAGAAGGTTTTACTGCTTCCGTTGTTTTAGGACATAGATACATTACTAGTACACAAAACAAAAATAAAACAAACAAAATCCTAATTTTAATCTTCATACCACCCTCCTATTACTTAAAATTATTTATCCATAATGCTTTGTATTATAGCATTTGAGATATTAGATTCTATTTTATAAGTCTTATATATACTAGATAACACCTCTGGGGTTAAATCTTTTCCGCCTACTAGTATATCAGAATTTAGAAGCCTATTGTTTAATCTATTTAACACATAGCCTCCTTCGTTTAACCAATTCTCAACCCTATTGCTAATATTTTTATAATATCCTTTTATTGCTGGTTCATCATCAGTAACAGCATTTTGCATAGATATTTTAATTAAAGCCCCAAAAGAATAATCGTTTGAAAACAAATCACTACTTTCCTTTGTTGTTTGTTTCATCAATCTTTTATATCCAGAATTTAAAACAATTTGAATACCCTTTTGATCAGCAATACGTCTTATATAAATATTCACTTCTGATATAATAGCATTAAAACGTTCTTCAGTTTCTTCTGGAGTAGTGTAGCCTTTATTAAAACCAAATTCACTAAGTTTTTTGATTTTTTCTTCCATCATTAGCAATTCACCTTGTAATGCAGATATAGAAGAAATATATTCTGATTCTGCTTTCTCCATTTTCCGTCTATGAACTTCTTTCAACATATACAATGTAGCAGTTGCTATATCTGGATTAGAAGTTTCCTTCAAGAAAGCCTCATTTAAAGTTTCTACCTTTGCCAAATAAAAATTATCTTCTTCAGATATTTTTTCTCTTAATCTTCTTTGTTTAGCTTCTAATTTCGCAACCTCTTCTTTTTTTCGTTTTTCTTCTGCTTTAGCTTTTTCATCAGCCTTTTGGTCTCTTATAATGGTAAAAGCTTGAAGTTCTGGATTAAAATCTATCATAGAAGGATGAAGCATAATAAGAGTATACAAATCAGCTTTGCCAATAGTCATATTGCTTTGATTTTGAGCTTTTGCTTCAATGCAAAGCAAAGAAAACAAGATTAAAAGGAGTATATATTTTATTTTCATAGAGTCCCCTTATTTGTTTTATTATAGATTGTCACGGCTAATGCCTCACAATGACGAAATATAATAATTATTCATTATTTACCAACAGTATTATCAATTATATCAGAATTTATTTTTTCAACAATATTTTTATCCATATTATATTTTGTATATAATTCATTTAATACCAAAGTATCTAAAGAAACACCACCATAAATTAATAAATTAGGATTCTTTTCTATGAAAGTCATTGAAACTAATGGATTTTTCATTTTTTCCAACCAACGAATAATTTTTGTAGACAGAAATTGAATTTCTTCAGAATCATTCACTTTTTTTCTAGTAAATAAATTATACAATTCACTAGGAGTTAATAAGTCACCCAACTTACTAGATTTTTCATTAATCTCTTCAAAAGAATAGTTTAAGTCTATTTGAGAGTTATTTATTACTACATCAATATTATTAGATATAGAAACATTTTTTATTGTTTCAAATACATCTTTGCTAATTTCTTCCAATATAGCTTTTGTTTCTTTTATATTAGTCAGTTCATTATTAAATCTTATTTCTTGATTAAATTTTTCTTCTGAAAGGTTACATTCTTTAATATTGTAAAAGCCTAATCTATCAAAATCAAACAAAGCCATTTTAGGATGTAAGGCAAGAATCTTAGATAAATCAACTTTTGCTAATTTACTAGGATTAGATTTTGAACTATTATAAAGAACAGCTTTATCTGAATTTTTAAACATTAACCCTATTTGATAAGAATATTTCAAATACTTATTTAAAATAATTAAATTTTGAGAATAGAAAAATCTTCTTAAATCGCTATCATCAATATCAGGAACAATTATATTAAGCTTAGGTAATTTGTTAAAAACTATTTGATTATCTTTGTGCAAAGGTAAAACAGAATCTTCCGAAATCTTATCTACAATCCTAGCCAATTCTAAAATATCTGGATATCCATCTTGAGAAAGAATAACAGAATTTTTGGTGATTTTTTTCTCTAATATAGCTTTCTCTTTATCTGATTCTGATGTTTTTTTAAATAGTTCATCTTCATTGTTTTCCTCTAAATCCAATATCTTTTTAGAAGAATTATCTTTTATTGCGTTTAGTTTTTCTAATCGCTTAGTCAAACTAGCATTTTCTTGAGCCAATTTTTCTATATCGTATTTATCGTAAGCTGTATCTTTGAAAAAACCAGATTCTTTATCAAATTTCTTTGTTAAAGGGTGATTGCTAATCAATCTGTCTAGATCTGACTGTACAAATGTTTGTGAGTAGCAAGCAACTTGTGACAAAAAAAACATAATAACAACTAAATAACGACAAGAAATGGATTGCCATACCTCTTTCAAAGGCTCGCAATGACGAATTATTATTAAGGTATGTTTGCAAGCATAGCAATTATTCATCACCGACAATCACCAACTTTTCTACTGTCTTTCCTTGACGGATAGATTCTATTCTGGATACTTGAGTATCTATGATTTCATATAAACTCTTATCTATTTTGTTCTTGTCGTATATTTTCTTTAAAACTTTTGAAGTAATACTTTTACCACCAGATAAAACAACAGGATAATTAATTATAGGCAATAAATTATTAGCATCTTTCGTTAGTTCTAGCCATCTTTCGTTTTCAGAAGATTCTAATTCTTTCTTTAAAGGATTTATTAATTCCGAATATAGAAAAAAAGCATAAAACAAACAAAAATTAATATCAGGAATACCTTGCGAATATATCAAATCAACATATTTCAAATCGTATTTATACGGAACAACCACCGATGTATTAAAGACCCAAGAATATTTTTCTTCTCTAGCTACCTCTTTAACCGCCTCATTTATATCTTTTCTTATCTCTGCCATTATTGCCTTAGTTTCTTCACGAGTCGTTATATCGCTATTTCTACTCTCCCATTCTAGAGTTTTGATATTTTCTTCAAGCTCTTTTCTTTTAAAGTAGTTTTTCTTTTTAGATTCTGTATAAGAATAAAAATCATCGTCTTTAGCGTATTTTTGTTCAATTTCGTCAAATTCTTTCATTAATTTATCTAATTCAAGTTGCAAAGCCTCAATTTGTTTTTTGTTATCACGAGGTTTGTCTTTTAATTTTTTAGCAGATTCGATAAATTCTTCTTGCGAATTGATTCCGTAATCAAGTTTATAAAAACCTATTCTTTCAAAGTCAAACAAAGCCATTTTAGGATGGAGACTTATAGCTAATGGAATATCGATAGTTGCTGCTTTACTAGTAACTTCTGCATACAAAATATTATATGAAAATAAAATCAAAAAGAGAATAAAACAAGTAAAGTATTTTTTTAGATTATTATTTATTATTACAGTAATTAAATGACGAATATTTAATAGATTGCCACGCCATCTAAAGATGGCTCGCAATGACGAATATAAAAAACAAGATTTTCGATATTTATTCACCAACGTAATAAATAAATTTTTGCAATTAAATAGCTTCATAAGTTACTCGACATTTTTGGCTAAAATACATTTATAATTATAATGAATATCTCCCTAATAAGCAAATTTTCTATTAAACAAAAAAAAACTAAGTAATATTGCTAGAAATGCCGATTATGGTGAAGAATAATAATCTATTTAGACAAAGCCATAGGAGGCATTTTATGAAAAAGCTGGCATTAACTGGGTTTTTAGTGCTTTTTCTTAATTTACCTGCGTTTTCTTTAAGCTTTGACACTCTTCCAACATATCAAGATGAAGGTATGAAGTTATATATTAAAGGAACAAGCAGGCTTCAGGAAAACAAATATTCAGAAGCAGTGGAAGCTTTAGCTGAAGCAGTTAAACTGCGTCCTGATATACCAGAAGCTTTTAACAATCTTGGCTTTGCTTTTGAACGTTGCGGAAACATAAGGAATGCCATTAGAGCTTATGAAAAAGCCATTAACTTAAAACCCAATTTTGCTTCCGCTCTAAATAATCTAGGCTATCTACTTGCCTCTACTGAACAAGATTTACACCAAGCCGTAGGACTTTGCCAACAGGCAGTAAGATTATCTCCGAACAACCCAAGTTTCAGAGATTCGTTAGGTTGGGCTTTATATAAGTCTAATCGATACCAAGAAGCGGCAGAACAGTATAAAACAGCAGTTAGACTAGATCCTTCTTCCTACAAATCATATTTTAACTTAGGCTTAATAGAATACACCAATGGAAATTATCAGGCAGCTGCAAAAAATTTCCAAAATACTATAAGATATAATGCAAACTATGCAAAAGCTTATGTATCACTAGGCGACTGCTATGAAAAATTAAATGATGACAGCAAAGCTCTAAATGCCTATAGACAAGCTTTAAGCAAAATTTCAGATAACGACCCAATTAAGAGACATTTAAATAAAAAAATCAAACAGCTTTCAACAGAATCAAAAAAGAATCTGTTTGCAAGTACAAAACAAATGTCTACAACTAATACAAAAGGACAAGGTAGCTCTATTCTTCAGGATTTTCTTAATAAGCATAGTCGTGGCAATAATTCTAAGAGTGGAAGCAGTTCAAATAGCCGTAATTCATCAAATAGCTATGAATCAAATTCTAGTTTTACACCTGTAAGTTCAACTAGTTTTGCAAGTTCTTATACTCCTTCTTATTCAAGCAATACCAACTATCAAAATTTTACTGGATATGAATCTTATCCTAGCTATTCTTACACTCCAGATTATGCTCCACAATCTTATTCTTCAACACCTTTAATTGATAATTCAGCTAGTGCAATAGCAGCAAGAAATGCTAGAGACACAAATACAATTTCTTCTTCCTATTATGCTTCTTCTGCAAGAGTGGAAAACAATGCACCAAGACAGATTTCGGTTTCAGAAGAAAGAGAATTAGAAAGAAAATATTCGCTAGCAAAATCATATATGGATCGAGGACTTACTTCTGAAGCAGAAAACGAGCTAAACTATATAATAAATCATGCTCCAGAAACCTCTATGGTCGCAAGACAATCTCGTAATATGCTTTTAAAAGTCAGAAAGAAACTAGATGAAAACAATGACCAAAGAGCTAATACTCATAGAGATATGGGAAAAGATTTTTTCCGTTCAGGACAATACCAGTTGGCAGAAGATGAGTTTAACAAAGCACTTAGATTATCTCCAGATAATGCTGAAGTATATAAAGATTTAGCTTTGCTTAATTACAATCAGGGTAAATACGAACTAGCCTATGAACAGAGCAAAAAAGCTATTGCTTTAGACAGAAGTATGAAGGAAGCTTATGTTGTTCTAGCCTCTCTTTATGCACAAAAAGGTCGTCAGGAAGATGCTGTCAGAACTTTGAAAATGGTTAAAGAAGTTTCTACAAGAACTGATGCTGTTGATGAACTTGCTGAACGTATGATGGCACAACTACAAAGCTATTGAACAAGGTTGAATATATATAATTAAAAATGAAAATATACGAAACCAATAATTCTTTAGCAGTATTTTCAGATCGCAATGATGGGGATTTGAATTTTTATGTTCTAACCAAAGAACAACTAAAGAAAAACTGGGAAGATCTAACACAAAAGTTTAATACAAAACTAGATTTTCCTTTATACGTTAATCAAGTTCACCAAGATAATATTATTAAAATTTCTTTAAATACAAACCGCCCTACCCCATTTACCAAAGCAGATGCTTTAATAACAGATTTACCGAGAACTCCTATAGGTGTCTTTACAGCAGATTGTTGCCCTGTCTTAATAAAAAGTAATAAAGCTGTTTCTGCTACTCATGCTGGTTGGAAAAGTACATTACTTGAAATTAGCAGTAAAACAGTTTCTGCTTATAATAAATTTTATGGAATAAAACCAACAGAATTAACAGCTTATATAGGTCCATGTATAGGGCAATGCTGTTTTGAATTAGGTGATGAAGTTTATGATATGTTTATTAGCCATAATTTAGAATGGGAAAAATTCTTCATCAGAAAAACGAAATGGCTTATGGATTTAAGAGGGCTTAACCGTTTTCAATTACTAAAAGCTGGTATTCCACAAAACCAAATCATCGAATTAAATGAATGTACTTATTGTAATCCTGAAAAATACTTTTCTTATAGAAAAATGAAAAAAAGAAATGGTAGTATGTTTTCGTTTATATTCTTAAAATAAGGGAAAAAGATAATAATGAATATTCTGAAAAAGCTATACAATTGGGTGCTTTCCTGGGCAGAAAGCAAATGGTCTGTCCCTGCTTTATTCACACTAGCATTTATGGAATCAAGCTTTTTCCCCATTCCACCAGATGTTTTAATGATTGCAATGGCTTTAAGCAAACCAGAAAAATCATTATGGTATGCAACTGTAAGCACCATAGGTTCTGTTCTCGGAGCACTTTTTGGCTATGTAATAGGATTTTGGTTCTGGGCAGCCGTAGGTGATTATTTCTTTTTGTATATTCCTGGATTTACTCACGAACTATTTGATCAAGTTACAAAACTTTATCAAGATAATTCTTCCTTTATAGTATTTACTTCAGCTTTTACACCTATACCATATAAGGTTTTTACTATAACTGCAGGAGTTTCTCACGTTGCTTTACTGCCTTTTGTTATAGCTTCAATACTAGGAAGAGGTGGGAGATTCTACTTAGTCGGATTGCTATTTAAATTCTTCGGTCCAAAAGTTAAAGTATTCATAGACAAATACCTAAATTTGCTCACTATATTATTGGTGGTAATATATGTTTTAGCTTTTTATCTAATACCAAAACTTGTCGGAGCAAAATAAACTGACCTTTTACTATAAAAACAATAAAAATCAATTACTATAAAAACTATTGATATAACACTATTCAACTGCTACTGAGTCAGGAGTTATAACATTTTGTTCCTGAACAGGCTTTGAAGTTTCAACCTTATGTGACACAACATTTTGAAATAACATAATAGAATAACTTAAATAAATAACAAGCAAAAATGCTCCTTCATATCTTGATATTTTCATATCAGTAAGCATTATTGGCAACAAAATAACAGACACAACCAGCATTATCGGTAAATGAATCTTAACCATATCAGAAGATACTGCCAAAAACTGACTAGAAGAATTGCAAAAATAAGGAACTACTGTAGCTGTCCCTACAATCGCTGTAATATTAAAAATATTAGAACCAAGAATATTTCCTATAGATAAAGCTGATTGCTTTTTTCTTGCTGCTACAACTGAAGTCACTAATTCAGGCAAAGAAGTTCCAACTGCAACTAACGTTAATCCAATAACTTCATCGTTTACCCCTATAGCCAAAGCAATATTTACTGCACCACTTACTAAAGCTTCAGAACCTATTACCAATCCAATTATACTTACAAAAACAAATAAAACTATTTTACCAATTGAGGTCTTAATAATTTGATTTGCTTCTTTATCTTTTGTGGAATCAAAAGATTGTTCTTCATCATTTTCTATTTTTTGTTGATGATTAGATTTCTCAAAAACAGTCCTATTTGCTTCAACAGTATATTCTTCACTTATTCTTTTTTCATGTTTTCCAATCACATAACAAATAAAGCCATAAAACACATATATAACAAGCAATATAATCCCTTCAAATAAAGTAATTCTAGAATCCGTTTGAGAAAAAATTAAAACCAAAGCAGACAAAGCAATCATTATTGGAACTTCTCTTCTAACAATTTCTTTTATACTGTTAATTGGAAGTATCAAAGCAGTTATTCCTATAATTAAAGCGATGTTAGCTATATTTGAACCAACTACATTACCCATAGAAAGCAATGGATTACCTTTTATTGAAGCGTTCAAACTAACTACAAATTCAGGTAAAGAGGTTCCTGCCGCAACAATGACAAGCCCTATAGCCATTTTGCTAATTCCGAGTTTAAAAGCAAGGTCAGAAGCAGCGTAAACTAATTTATCAGCCGAGTAAAAGAGTATTATTATACCGATAAAGCAAAAAACAACATTTATAAACATATTATTTTTTATAACTCGATTCTTTTTGTTCGAGTTATATATATACAATATCTTAATCAAAAAATCTATTACCTAAAACAAAAAAGACCTAGTATAATAACTAGGTCTTTTTTGTTTTAAACTGGGGTACAGGGATTCGAACCCCAATAGACAGTTCCAGAGACTGTTGTCCTGCCATTAGACGATACCCCAATATTAAGCACTCGCTCTAATGATTCATGATAATAGCATTATATACACAAAGTGTCAACATTTTTTTATAAAATTTATCAAATT
>CAJOQX010000388.1 GCA_905236865.1 Candidatus Rifleibacteriota bacterium | reverse complement strand
CCTTATTTCGGCTTAGAATTCCAGTTCTAATATGCAATAAATACATATTTTTCATATAAATACTCCAAAATATAAGCCTCCAGAAGCTCATCTTCTTGAGGCTTTGTTTTTTGTTTATTATTATATTTACTTTTCAAACCAAACAATTATATTATAGTTAGATAATAGTTTTCCTTATAAAACCAAATGTAATGAAAGAAAACAAAACTTACAAAATAATCATTCCTTATACTGAATCTGCTTCGCCACAAAAAAAATTCAAAGTAGAATATCTAGTAGAAGCTGAAGACCGTTTTGAGGCTATGAAAAAAGCAGAGAAAGAGTTTAACTCTTACTCTCAAAACACAAGTGCCTCTTGGGTTAGAATTGCTGACCAAAGTTCAATAAGGCTTTGGAGAGTATTTCCGAATGATTCTCAAAATCCTCAATTCATTGATGATTTAATAAACAAATTGCCCTGCAAAAAAGCAGAAGACACAATAATATTACTAGAACGTCTAGGACGCCTTGAAGACACAACCGCCAGTTCTAAAATTATCTCTTTAATTAAAAACGATAACCCAGAAATAGTAGCAGCCGCAATAAATACTCTAGGAGAAATAGGCGATCCAAGCAGTTTTTTCGCTGTTGAAAACACTTATTTTCAAAAAGATAATCCAATGATAAAACTTGCTGTAGTCAATACACTTTTCAAATTAGCCTTACCAGACGACAATATAATAGACTTTTATCGAACTGCGATACATAATCCAAACACTAGAGAAGCTGTTTTCAAAATAGTATATCCATCTTTAATACAGCTTTGGCTTGCGGAAATCTCAAATGAAAAAGAATTTGATATGGTCAAAGACAATATAATAAAACTAGGCGAAAAAGCTTTGATGATTTTAACTACACTAAATTCAAAACACCCACAAGTATTGTCTTATGCCATAAAATTGGTCGAAGCACTAAAGCCAATGGCAATTAAATATCAGTGGGAAGATTGGCCAATGGCAATAAAAAAATATAAACTACAGAATTCACTTTAAACTCTTAACTCTTTTTCTATTACTCCAGCCATTAAATATATATATAAACCCCAAAATATATATTTTAAAAATCAATCAAAACAATCATAACCAATAAAAGTTTGCGTTTGCCATATTAATGTGATAGCATTTCAAGAGTTAAATTTTCGTAAAAGGTTTACGAATAGTATAAAGAACAAAAAAACTACGTAGGTCCAAAAAATGAAAGAAAAACCGAACTACATGAAAACATTGGCGTTATATATACTGATGGGAATAGTTCTCCTTTCAGTCTTTACGTCAATAAAAGAAACAAAAAACACCCAAAGATACCCATACTCTTGGTTCGTTCAACGACTAAATGAGTTAGATGATCCAGATGCAAAAATAAAGCTAGGCTCAATTACTATTAACGACCGAGAAATATCTGGAACTTATCACAACAAAATAGACCTGTTTGGCTCTGATAAAAACAACACAAAAGAAACTAGCTTCAGAACCATAATTCCTGAAGACCAAGGTCTTATGGATTTAATTAGAAATGCCGCGGGAAAAGGGAAAATTAAAGTTGTAGCAGAACCACCAGCTCAAATGTCTTGGTGGCTAAATCTACTTATAAATTGGTTTCCATTTGTAATCCTGATTGGTGCTTGGCTTTACATTCTTAACAAAATGCAAGGCGGCGGAGTAAAAGCTCTTAGCTTCGGAAAAAGTCGTGCAAGAATGTTTGATCCATCAGAAAAACGTGTGCTTTTCAAAGATGTAGCAGGTATTAACGAAGCAAAAGAAGATTTACTAGAAGTAGTTGAATTTTTAAAAGAGCCTCGCAAGTTTAGAGATTTAGGAGCTAAGATTCCTAGAGGCGTTCTTTTGTTTGGCCCTCCAGGGACTGGTAAAACATTATTAGCAAGAGCTGTTGCTGGTGAAGCAAGTGTTCCTTTCTTCAACATAAGCGGTTCTGAATTTGTTGAAATGTTTGTAGGTGTCGGTGCTTCTCGTGTAAGAGACCTCTTTGATCAAGCAAGAAGAAATGCTCCCTGTATCATATTTATGGATGAAATAGATGCCGTTGGTCGCCAAAGAGGTGCTGGTTTAGGTGGTGGTCACGACGAAAGAGAACAAACTCTAAATCAGATTCTCGTTGAAATGGATGGTTTTGATAACACCGTTGGTATTATACTAATTGCTGCAACTAACCGACCAGACGTATTAGACCCAGCATTATTAAGACCTGGTCGTTTCGATAGACAAATAGTTGTTGACCGTCCTGACATTAGAGGTCGTGAAGAAATTCTTCAAATACACGTTAGAGAAAAACCTATAGCTGATGACGTAGACTTAAATGTTTTAGCAAGAAGAACTCCTGGTTTTGCTGGTGCAGAATTAGCAAATCTTACAAATGAAGCAGCTATACTTGCAGCAAGAAAAGGAAGAAAAGTCATATTAATGCAAGACTTTGAAGCTTCAATAGACAAAGTAATTGCTGGTTCAGAACGCAAGAGCAGAATTATATCGGAAAAGGAAAAAACTAATACAGCCGTCCACGAAATGGGTCATGCACTTGTAGCTCATTCATTACCAGATACAGACCCAGTCCACAAAATCACTATTATTCCTCGAGGAATGGCTCTTGGTCTTACAATGCAACTTCCAGTAGAAGACAGACTTTCTGTTTCAAAAACTCATCTCAAAAACCAGATTTGTATTTTACTAGCAGGTAGAGTTGCAGAAGATTTGGTTTTCAATGAAATTACCTCTGGTGCCTCAAACGATATAGAAAGAGCAACTAAAATAGCTCGAAAAATGGTTTGCGAACTTGGTATGAGCGATGAAATAGGTCCTCTACATCTAGCCGAAAGTAATCAGCCAATTTTCTTAGGAAGAGACTTTGCAACTAGAAATGATATTTCTAATGAAACAGCAAATAAAGTAGATGAAGAAATCAAAAAACTAATCGACTGGGGTTTCCAAGAAGCAAGAAGAATATTGACTGAAAATAGAGAAGTTCTAGACAGATGTTCTAAAGCTCTTCTAGAAAGAGAAACAATAGACGCTGAAGAATTTGAAAAACTAATAAAAGGTGAAGAATTAGAACCTTTACCATCTTCTTCTAAACCAGCTACAGCCATTGAAGCTCCAAACAATAATATTGCTGTAGCTCCAGAAACACAAGTATAACAATTATTCTTTAAATATTACATCTTACACCTAGTTTCTAATTTATAGAAGCTAGGTTTTTATTTATCAAGAAGATTATTATTTATTATCAATTTCATATCAATAATTCAATAAATTTTTATCAATAATTTACTTATATTATCAATAAAATAATAATAAATTCTGCATTTTTTCTTTTAATATCTCTCTTAAAAAAAAAAAAGGCATTTACTTAGATAACTTCAAATCATGTAAATACTTTTTTATTTCAAAAGCTCGATTATTTCTTAATTTTATAATAATCTTGAAGCAGAATAATTAAGTTAAATAATCACAAATCTCTTTCAATAATTATCAAATTAAATCATTATTAAAATAATATTATCATTTTTCAAAATAATATATTTAATAAACGACCTTTAAATTATACTAAAAGAAAAAGCGACATTCTTGCCAGAATGTCGCTTTGCTCTTTACAAAAAACGAAATTTCAGTGATGGTGATGGTGTTCATGGTGATGCCCACAACAACATTCGTCTTCCCCTACCCCATCATTTTTTTCTAAAGTATTATGATGTTTCTCGTGAATCATTCTTTTTAAAGCATTTCTTTCTGCTTCGTTCAATTGAGCTTTCATAGCAGCTTCCAATTTTGGACCGTCATTCTTTTCCATAAATGCTTTTAAGAATCGTATCATTTTGTCTCTTTGTTCTTCATTACCTTTAGAATGGTATGAAACCATAACACCAATATCTTCAGGAACTGAAATTTCAGATAAATAATGTGCTACTTCTGGCAAATAAGCTTCATCTACAGACGTATAAACCTCTAGAATATTATGTAAACCAGATTCATGTGGCATCAACAATGAAGCTAATCCTTTTGCATTGATTTGAATTTTTATATTACCATCTTTTGCTCCAATTTGTTGCAAAGCAGTCAAATTTCCTTGAGAATACAACGCATATAAAGCATTAAGTCTAATATCAATCGACTCATCTTCCCTACTTGCTAAATCTAAAAGCAAATCACCAGTCTGACTCTTATCGAATGCCCCTAATGAAGTTATAGCCATAAGTCTGACTTCTGGAGCAGGATCTGCCAACATTCTAGAAAGAGCTTCTGGAGTCATTTCTTCACTAGTCTTTCTCATTGCTTCAACAGCAGTCTGTCTAACCCATTTGTCACTATGTTTGATTCCTTCATTCAACATAGCAGCAAAAGGTAAATTAAACTCAGACAAATCCACCACTTTAATCATCACCTGAGCGAAATCCGAATCTAACTTTTGGAGAGCAATAAGAGTATCGTCAAGCAATTTTTTCTCTTTAGTCCTCCACTCTATCCTAAGCTGTTTTATAGCGGAATCAGAAATAGGATTTACCAACAATCGAAGAACAGCTTCCCCACCTAATCTTTTTAATGCTAAAAGAGAATTTTCAATAAACTGATAGTTTTCAAACTTATCTAACCTATCAGTATTTTTCATCATAAGATTAATAATATGTGGAATCGAGTTATACTCTTCTGCTCTAACCAAAATATCAATAGCTTTGCCGATTCTTGTTATATCTGCATTAGAAAGCAAAACAGCCATTGCTTCTTCACTCATATCGCTTATTGTTTCGCCAGTTTCATCTACAGCTTCGAGAATATCAGATAAAGCCGAGAGCAAACCTGCCCTATATAATTCAGGTGCATTTTTTACTGATTTTTTTAAAGTTTCAACTACTTTTTCACCTTTTTCAGGATGAAAATAGAAAAAATCTTCCAATTTTTGAACAACTGTAGCCCCAACTCTTTCAGACATATTATGTAAACCATCAATCAGTAATACTATAGGTTTATTACCAATATCTATAATATCGCAAACCGCATCGGTCAGTTGTTCATCTTCAACTTTTTCCAAATCAGCGACCATTTGTCTCAAAGTCTTTTCATCATAATTTTTTTCTAATTCTTCACACATAAAAAATCTATCCTATAAGCTATCAAGTAATCTTTTTAATCTTGAATAATCTGGAGCAGTAAGCTTTGCTATATTCAAAAGTTTTTTTGTTTCATTTTTAAGTTTTTCTTTTGGAATAAACTTCATTAAATCTTTTAAAATCATCATTGGTAAAACAGCATAGAGAGTATCTAGATTAATTGCACGTTGCCATACACTTGCAAACTGAGCGACTCTATTTCTCATCAAAGAATTTATTGCTGTCATTCCCAAAGCTTCAACATTTTGAGGCTCATCTCTTAAAACAGCGTCAAATTCTCTTTGTGCAGACTGAAACTCACCTGCATAGAAGAATGCCTTTCCATACATTATTCGATCTTCAATAAATCGAGGTTTATAGTCGCCAATTTTGCAGAGCAACTTCATAATCTGGCTTGTATCACCCATAGCAATAGTCAATTCTATTCGACACATTATTTCAACAAAACTAGATATACCGTCATTAAAACTATTCCAAACAGCTAATGCCTTTTCTGGTTTGCCAATCAAAATAGCAAGTCGAGAATACCACATTGCAACTTCTTCATCACCAGCAGATTCCTTTAAAAGCTTTTCAAAAGTAGCTTCTGCTATTTCCAATTCGTCTAACCGCAAAGCGGTATAAGCATAAAGGAAAAGCCCATGCAAATCATCTGGAAATTCTTTGGCGATAGTTTCTAATCTAGCGGCTGCTTTTTCAAAGTTTTTCTCTAGCAAATCTAGTTCTACTAATGCCAAATCTAATTCAGCCTGATGCCCTAAATCTCTGATAGCATCAATTAAAGTATTTCTAGCAACTTCAACATCGCCCTTCATAGCCTGTGTTTTTGCCAAATCAACACGATAAGAAGCAGATTTAGGATTAGAAAGATGTAACTCAGAATATATTTCTGAAGACTTATCGAATTGTCTGGTTTGATAAAGCAAATTAGCATATTCGCTAGCAATAAAACTATCTTCTGGTTCTTTGCTATGTAAAATGCTCATTTCGTTCAAAGCAACCTCGATTCGCATTTTTCCATCATAAAGTTTGTCTAAAATATCGAAAACTTCTGTTTCGTGCGAACTTTGACCTGGAACAAACTTACTTGGAAGATTTTTCTTCTTAAGTATAGGAAGCCGTCTTGTCATTTCATTATATTTTTCTCTAAGCAAAACAGGTTTTTCAATATTTTCAAGACCTTTTGTGATTATCTCAACAGCTTCTTGGACTTTGTTTTCTTCCAAATAGATATCAACAAGCTTTAAAATGGCTTCTTGGTTATTTGGGTCTATCATCAAAGCTCTTTTTAAAGTAATCTGAGCTTTATCTTTATGTCCTAAATGGATCTGGCAGTCGTAGATGCCTTTTAATGGTTCAATCGAATTTGGAGCAGCATCCGAAGCTTTTCTATAAACATCTAAAGCTTCTTCGTATCTAGCAAGCATCTTCAAGTCGCCACCCAGTTCCATCAAAGCCTCTAAGTCGCCTGAAAACTTATCAATATTATCAAGCATTAAATCAACAGCATCTTTATATTTTCCAAGTGAACGCAAACAGTCAACCATCAACTGTTTTATTTCCAAATCATCTGGTAAAACTTCAGAAGCTTGTTGGAAAGCCATATAAGCTAACCTGAAATCTTGTTTATACATATAAGCTTTGCCTATATCGTATAATGCAATAGTGTTATTTGCTTCAATTGTCAATGCTTTGTTAAAATGAGTTATAGCTTGCTCTATACGTCTTTTCTGCAAGCAAACAGCTCCTAGATTAACAAGAATATCAACATTATCTGGCTCAAGCTCTAATGCTTTTTCATATTCTTGAATAGCTATTTCATAAGCCCCTCTATCATAAGAGGCAACAGCTTTATTGTATAAATCTAAAACAGCACCCTCCATCAAAATTCCTCCTGACGATGAGAACCGTTAATATTTTGTTGTTTCATCGCTTGATTAGCCTGAACCTCTTTAAATCGTTCAAGATTGTCTATCATTGCAGAATAGTTTTCAACTTCTTGTGGAGCACATTCTTTAAATTTGGAAAAAGCCTCGAAGTATCTATAAAAAATAGTTGAATTTGAACTTCCCATCTTATTTTTAGCAACAAAAGCTTCTGTAATAGGAATCATGAAACTATCTTCTTTTCCCCATTCCCATTCAAGAAAAGGCGTATCGAAGTTGTTCAAATAATCGCAATATAAGAAGAAAATAGCATAAGGATCATATAATAAACCAGTAATTTCTTCCAAATCTTCTTTAACTGGTCTTCGATTACTAATAGCTTTTGGCAAACCAGCAGTTGCAATAACCGTTACACCTTCAACTGCTGCCAAACTTTTCAATTCAGAAGCTAGTGTATTACACTTTTCATTGAAACTTATATGATATTGATTTCTAATAAGAATCTTATACAATGGGTCAATAACAACAGCTACTTCCCCTCCCCTTTCAAGACGAGTACGTTTAACATATTTTTTCACATCATCTATCGAAAGTCTGCCACTAGATTCGTCAACAAGAATAAATCTTCGATTCATCGCCGAAACTTTTTCTAAGGTTGCGTTTCTGCGTTCTTCCAAATCTTCACGAGCAGAATAAGGATTTTTTACATAATCAATCGGAATTTCGCCACATTGAGAAATAATCTTAGCCGTTGCATCTATTCTATTAAGATCTAAACTAAAAAATATAACTGTCAGCTCTGGATTCATTGTTGCTAAATCCCAAGCAAGCTGCGTAGCAAAAGTAGATTTTCCCATCCCTACCCCACCAGTGATGAGATAGAATTCTTTCTGAAAACCGTTTAATTTTTCCATCAAAATAGGGAAATTTGTATTCAACCCAAGATAGCTTTGCTTTCTGTATCTTCTGTCAGCGATTAACTCTTGCATTTCATCAATATGCGAATCTATACTTCTGATATAGCCTGCACTTCCACGCAAGAAAATAGAACGCAATGCTTGTATACCTTCGCTTAAGACCTCAAAAACTTCTTTATCGTTATCTATTATTTTTTCAGAATACTGAATGAAAGTTTTGTGAGAATCGTATCTGATATTTCTATCTCTAATCTGCTCAATAAGAGGTTCAATATCTTCAAGCATCTTAACGCCTGGTGTAGAAAATGGATTCAACATCAAATCTTTTATTCGGCTTTCTCCACCAACGATTTCAAGCTTTGTTTTCTTGCCTTGTGTTTGATTGATAAGCCTTGCAACAAGATTTGGAAGACTCAAAGTTTCTTCGTCTTCAATAATTTCCAATATTGTTGCAAGCAAAACTCTATTGGCTTCTGTTCCCTTAAAATCATCAACAGTAAAATGGTTTTCTAAAAGCTGTTGCCCTATTACATTAGGATCAAAAACCAAATTAGCCAGAACACGTTCTTCATCGAGTTCGACTTCTTTCAAATATTCAACTAGTTCTGTTTTAAGTAAATTATTAGACAAGAAAAACCTCCAAAGCTTAAACAACATATATTAGTACAATTTTAAGCTTTTAGTCAATCCTTTGTGTTAGCTAAAAATAAGTTTTTATTGTAGTTGTTTTTTATTGGGTTTATTGTGGTAAAATATTGTCATGAAAAACATTTCTTTCTCAAAAAATTATTCAGAACGCTTTGCGAAACCAATGTTAAAAGCTATCAAAAAATACAAAATGATAGAAAATGGTCAAAAAATAGCTGTTGGTCTTTCTGGAGGAAAAGACAGCATAACATTACTTTATTTACTATCTTGGTTACAAAAGTTCTCCCATCTCAATTATGAACTATTTGCAATTCATATAAAAACATTTGGAAATCATAATAGCCATATCCTTCAAAATTTATGCGATGATTTGAAAATAAAACTACTTACCCAAGAACTGCAAAGACCTGACGATTTACCGCCAAAATCAATTTGCTTCGCCTGTGCCAGATTAAAAAGAGGAGCAATGCGAAAAATATGTAACGAAAACGATATTTCTACGATAGCTTTTGGTCATCATGCTACCGATGCAGCAGAAACACTTTTAATGAATATGCTAATAAATAAAAAGTTAGGAAGTTTCTGCCCTGTCGTAGAAATACCTAATTCAAATGTAAAAATAATCAGACCAATGATTTATCTAACAGAAAGTCAAATCATTAATTTACATAAAGAATTTGAACTTCCGATAGCCGAAAACAAATGCCCTTATGAAGACAAAAATCAGAGAACAAAATATAAAGCCGCTCTGAAATTATTATCAGAAACGGCTAATGTAAAAAATTGCGAATTAAATATTGTTTCTTCGCTAGAAAATATTGATGAAGCAAATCTTTATTCTAATGGTTTTTCATCTAAACATTTATAGACTTCTTCTTTTTCAAAAAGATCTACCAAATCTTTATTTAAAGCGTTGTTGTTGGCATCCGAATGAAGAATACTCAAAGCTTTTTTTAGTGGCAAAGCTGGTTTATAAGGTCTATCTTGTGCGGTAAGAGCGTCAAATATATCAGTAATCCCCATCATTTGAGACTCAATAGGTATTTCTTTTTCGCTTTTATGTTCAGGATAGCCTTTACCATTGAGTTTTTCGTGATGACCATAAGCAATTTCAGGAACTCTCGCCAAATCTTTTGTCCAAGGAATTCTAGACAAGAAACTATATGAATGTTTAACGTGGGATTCTATTTCAAGACGTTCAGTTTCCGACAAAGAACCACGTTTTATAGAAAGAACATTAGCTTCTCTTTCTGTCAGATAAGGTATTTCGTTTCCTTCTTTATCTTTGTAAGATAACTTAGCAAGTTCTGCAATCAATTCTGAACTATTTTCTTCTAATACTGTTGGCTCATTAGACTTTATCAGAAGTTTAAGACGATTATCCAATTCTTGCAACTTGGCATTAAAAGTATTATCCATTTCTTGTTTTACTTCTTTATATTTTTCAAAACCCTTAGAATTAATATAATCTAAACAATCTTTAAAATAGTCTGATTCCATAGACTTTTTAATAAGGTTGTATCGTGATTTTAAATTTTCAAGTTCGTAAGGGAATAGTTTTTTACTCTTTGTCAGCACTTCTTCATTTACACTTATTTTACCAAAATCGTGCAACAACGAAGCATATCTTATTTGTAACAATTGCTTTTCATCAAAGTTTATATTTGCTAGAGGTCCTTCATGAACTTCATTTATCTTTTGAGCCAATGCAACAGTTAAATCTGCAACTCTTTCGGAATGACCGTGAGTTACAGGGTCTTTTTCTTCTATAGTTACTACAGAGGCTTTTACAAATCCTTCAAACATCTGTCTTATGTTATAGTAAAGTTTAGCATTTTCTATAGCTACAGCAGCCATTGAAGCCAAATCATCCAAGAATTCAACATCATTTATATTAAAGGGAATTATTTGGTTTTCTTCAAGCTTTTGCCCTCTAATTCTTTGCTCAAAATCTTTACGTTTGTTTATTAGCTGAATAACCCCCAAAACTTCACCTTTATTGTTAAACATAGGAACAGTTAGCATAGATTTGTTTCTATAGCCAGAAACTTTGTCAAAGCTCTGATTATAAGTAAATGGGAAAGTCTCTGGAATAGAATACACATCTAGCATATTCAAATATTTAGAAGTTTTTGCAGTATAACCACTTATAGATTTTTCATCTATTTCTAATACTATATCTTTTTTACCAGACCAATAACAGGAACTATTTTGAGTAAAAACGAAATGAAGCTTTCCTTTTTCTATGATATAAAGACTTCCAGCATCAGCTTTGGCTAATCGTCTTGTTTTTGTAAGTATTAAATTTAACAGCTTTTCAATATTTTTTTCCGCAGTTAGAGCCGTTGCAACTTCATGAAAAGCAGAAAGATTCATTTTAACCGTTTCAAACTTTTCTTTATAATTTTGTTTTGGTACAAAAGAACAACGCCCTTCTTTTGCATCTTTTAAAGCTTCAAAAATTTTTTCTTTTTCACAAGGCAATTTAACATAAGTAAATGACTGATATTCAAAAAGATTTTCCAGATAAGTCTGACTGTAATTTTTACCAACAATTACAATAGAACTTTGAAAATAGTTGTGTGCAAAAAACCTAAGAAATTCTATTATATAAGTCTCAAAATATTCGCAATATAAGAAAAACACTGATCTTTCATCAGAATCTTTTAATGAAATCATTTCATCTTTAGAAAGAATTGTCGCTTTAATCGAATCATCACTTAATATTGATTCATATATTTCTTCTTGTGGGAAACCACAAGCATAAATTTTAGTTTGTTCCAACATTTTATTCTCCGTAATATTATTTCAGTATTTGCATTAAAACAAATAATATCATTACAAAAGTTTTCAACAATAAGTATAACAGCAAAACATTTTTATTTCTATCTATTTTTACAGCCTCTTTCCATTATTCCTTTACTTGTATTTCTTCAAATAAACTGCCAATAAACAATAATCATATATTCCCTCTTGAAACCTATTACATATTTCTTGTATCTTATAGCCATGGAAAACATAATTAAAAACAAAACAACAAAATTCGGAACTTTTGCAGGTGTTTTTACACCAAGTATTCTAACTATTTTTGGCGTTATAATGTTTATGCGTGCCAATTACGTCACTGGCGAT
>CAJOQX010000387.1 GCA_905236865.1 Candidatus Rifleibacteriota bacterium | reverse complement strand
TCTAAAATAAAAAACGCTTGAATTAAAGTTCAAGCGTTTTTTATTTTCCGCTACTAATTAATAACGAGGTCTGCGAGGTTTATCTTCACGAGGTTTTGCTTCGTTTACCTTTATTGCACGACCATTAATTTCCTTATTATTAAGTTCTGCAATAGCTTTTTCTGCTTCTTCCTTAGAAGGCATTTCAACAAAACCAAAACCTTTTGATCTATTGGTATCGCGTTCGATAATAACATTAGCACTAGCTACTTCACCATAAGGTGCAAAAAGATCATTTAATGCTTTGTCACGGATAGCATAAGGAAGGTTACCAACGTAAATCTTCATTTCAAAAAATTCTCCTAAATTTGCGTTCACAACTTACTAACTCGGTCACGGAGAATTTTGCTTCCTCGGACTTGTCCGTAATTGCGTTAAAGACAATATAGCAAAACTTTTTTATCAAATCAAGGTTTTTTAAAAAAAATATTATTATTTTTTTAAACAAAAATAATTTACATAATAAAATAATAATATCTATCACTCTACAAGGAAGAAATATTAATTTTTGTAAAAATTTGTAAAATTTAAAAAATATTTATTTTTACTTGGTATTGTTTTATTGTATACTGTATAACGAATTTGAAATTTTCAAAGAGAATAAAATTAGGGAAAAGCTAATGGGTAAAGATAATAAATGCTCTAGAATATTTCTAGTAACAAGCTTTCAAGGCGGAATAGGTAAAACTTTTATAGCCAGTGAACTAGCTAAAGCTATACATAATAAAACTGGTAAAAATGTCGCACTAATAGAGTTTAATATGTTAAAACCATCTACTTTAGTAGAATCTTTAGAAGAAGATATTTCATCTAAAAATGGTTTATTTGATTTTTACACATCTAATTGGGAGATTTTCAAAGCTAACGATTTACCTAAAATCTTCTATTTTAAAGATGGCATTTATTATATTCCTTTTAGTGGAGTTCATAAATCGGAAAGTTTGAGACCTAGTTTTAATTTTAACGAAGCAGATATAACAGCTTCTCTTTCAAAATTATTAAGTCTCATAGAAGAACAAGATGGTTATACTGTAATAGATGCTTCATTTTTATTCTCGCCATTACCTGTCTATCTAATTAGCCGTTCTGACGTAATTATTTATGTCTATTCTGCTCAACTCCCCT
This sequence comes from Candidatus Rifleibacteriota bacterium, assembly GCA_905236865.1. Lineage (GTDB taxonomy): Bacteria > Muiribacteriota > Ozemobacteria > Ozemobacterales > Ozemobacteraceae > RUG334. The sequence goes on along the minus strand of CAJOQX010000387.1, from coordinate 4,849 downwards.
CCCCTAATTTTGCGAAGACTTTCAAAGAAGAAATAGGGAAACTCAGAGATAAAACAGTATATGTTAGAAATTATGCTAATCTTTCTTCTGACGAAAAACCTGTTTTCCCAAATGAATATATAATTCCTCTTTCTACAGACTTTGAAGATGTTTTATCATTAAAAACAAAGAACAATTTTAAGCAACTTGCAGATAAAGCATTAGCTATGCCTGCTTTAGGGTTTATTCCAGGTGATTATACTACTTACGACAGGCAAGATAACAATCAAGAAATATTGGAATATAGAACAAAACTTCGTCAAGAAGTTCTTGATTCAATGGAAAAACGCTATGGAATATCAGATGTAGAATTGCGCGCATCAGTTGAAAAGAAAATAGATGAGGCTATACGCAAGAATCCACCCCCTGTTTCTGGTGGTAAAACTGTTGCTGGCGATGTAAAAAAATACTTGATAGATGAAATTCTTGGACTTGGACCATTAGAAGATTTTATGAGAGATGAAGATGTAGATGAAATAATGGTAAATGGTCCAGACAAAATATTTGTTGAAAAACATGGTAGATTGCAACTTACAGTAAGAAAATTTACAAATTCTGAACATGTTAGAACAGTTATCGAAAGAATTTTAATGCCTGTTGGTAGAACAGTAAACGAAAGAACGCCTTATGTTGACGCAAGACTACTAGACGGTTCTCGTGTTCATGCTATCATTCCACCACTTTCTCTAACGGGACCAATGATTACAATAAGAAAGTTTTCAAAAATACCTTTCACTATGGATGATTTAGTTCGTCGCTTTAAGAGTTTAACTCCTGAAGCAGCTGAATTTTTGAAACTTTGTGTAAAAATGAAAAAGAATATTATTGTTTCAGGTGGTGCTGGTTCTGGCAAAACAACAATGCTGAATGTTCTTTCTAATTATATAATGCCGACAGAACGTGTTATATGTATAGAAGACTCTGCTGAATTAAAACTTAATCAAATAAATTTAGGCAGACTAGAAGCTAGACAACAAGGTACCGAAGCAAAAACACAAGTTACTATTAGAGATTTGCTTAGAAATGCGTTGCGAATGAGACCTGACCGTATTATTGTTGGAGAATGTCGTGGTGCAGAAACAATAGATATGCTTCAAGCTATGAATACAGGTCATGATGGGTCATTGACTACTCTCCATGCAAATTCTTCAAGAGATGCTCTAGCAAGACTTGAAACTCTAGTATTAATGGCTGGTGTTGATTTGCCATTAAGAGCTATAAGAGAACAAATTGCTAGTTCTGTCAATATTGTTATACAAAGTGCTAGAATGGCTGATGGTAAAAGAAGAATTCTAGAAATTGTTGAAATAACAGGAATAGAAGATAACGTCATCCAAACTAAGACTGTTTTCCATTTTGAAAGAAAATGGATTGGAGATAATGGTGAAGTTATCGGTGAATTAAAACCTACAGGTTATATTCCTGGATTTTTAACAATAAACGCAGAAAGAAGCAATAGCAATTATTCTCACTTGTTCATAACAAAAGACAGCAAACAGGATAATTTAGAAGACACAAAAAAAGCAGATTCACAAGAAAAGCTAGAACAGGCAGATATTCAGAATATTGAAGCCGCACCAAAAGAAGAATTAGCTGTTTCTGTTTCAAATGATGCAACTAAAAAAGATGACAATAATACAACAACAGAAAAAAACAATAACAAATGGATTAAAAACAGAAATAAAAATAGAGGGGGGCGTAGATAATGGTTCTTGTTAAAGTTTTAGCTATTATCGGCGTAATAGTAGGAATTTATTTCTTCATAGAAGAACAATTAGATATAAATTTAAATCCAGCTAAAATGGAAGGAAAAGATGAAAATGCTGGTAACGGTAATTATCTAGAAAGTGTTACTGGTGCTAGCATAGACGAACAACTAATTGAAGTTCTTCTTATGATTAGTTCATGTTTAAAGGCAGGTCGAAATCTTGATCAAGCATTTGAACTAGTAGCCATTTCTACACCACCGCCTATACGTAATGAATTTAGAACTCTTACTCAAGAAAGAAGACTAGGTGTTCCTATGGTAGAAGCTTTAACAAACTTGAGCAATAGAGTTCCTAGTCAAGATTTAAGACTAGCTGTAAGTGCAACTATCTTCCAACAAGAAACTGGCGGAAATCTTGAAGATTTATACAATCAAATTTTATTAACTATTACAGAACGTAAGAAAATAATGGGCAAGATAGTAGCAGGTACTGCTCATGCAAGATTGTCTGGGAATCTTGTAGCAACGATTCCTGTAATACTTGCTATTGTTTTAGTACATTTGCAACCAGATTATCTTAAACCAATGATAACAAACCCCTATGGACAAATAGCTCTGCTTATTGCCGCAACAGCTACTATCATTGGTGTAGTTTTCATTAATCGTATGACTTCATCTATTCTTCCTGATGGTGAAGAAGTAATGATTAATAAAAACGACTCAAATATAAGATTAAAAAAGAGTCATAAGCTTTTTCAGCTTATAATAAAACCCTTTGTAGCAGTTGTTTCATTATTAATAAAATTATTCCCATCAAAAATGAATAAAGAGAAAAATGAAACAAGATTTTTATTAAATGCTTCAGGTAAATCAAATGTTTTTGAAGTTGAAGAATTTATAGGGTTAAAGTTATTAACAATGTCTCTCTTGGCAATAATTATGATGATTTTGGTCAATCCTGTTAATTTAAGCTGGATGGGTTGGCTAGTAATGATAGCTCTTTTGCCTATAGGGTATATGTTCCCAAGAATTTATTTGGCTCATCTAATTAAGAAAAGACAGAAAAATATCGAATTTGAATTACCTTATGTTATCGATTTGTTGTCTTTAGCAATTGAATCAGGCTTAGATTTGACTGGTGGTATTCAAAAGGTTGTTGAAAAATCAAGAAACACCGATATAATTTCTGAATTTAAAATGTTTCTTGCTGATATAAAAGTTGGAAAAGGTATGCAAGAAGCTCTAGATGATATGGCAGAAAGAGTTAGAGTTCTTTCTTTCTTTTCTTTCGTAAGTTCATTGATTCAAGCTCAAAGATTAGGTGCTGATATTGGTCCGACTCTTAGAGCTCAAGCAGAACAAATGAGATACCAAAGATTAATATTTGCGGAAGAAAGGGTAAATAAATTACCTGTAAAACTTCTAATTCCATTAGTATTCTTTGTTTTTCCAAGTATTTCTGTTTTGTTAATTGGTCCTGCAATGATTCAAATTCAAACCAAATTCCCAAAACCAGAACAAATAGAATCAGAAAAAGCTACAAATAAAACAGGAACAAAATCCCTTGGGCAAACTTCTGTAAATAAACAAGTTAATCAAGCTTCCCCAAAAAACTATAACGAAAGAAACAATATAAATCTTCCTCAAAGCAAAGTTTCATCAGAACAGAATCCACAAAATAAAGGAACAGTAAAACCTATTTCAAATTCAAAAGTTCAGAAAAGCGTAAAAAGCAATAATTTAGAAACTGTTCCAGTTGTTTCAGATGTTACCCCTGCTCCAATAATAATTACAGAACCAGTAGAAACTCCTTCAAGAAATCAACCTATAGACAAACCTTCTCAACAAAACTTGAACAATAGAGTTAATCAGAGCTCTATAAACAATATTCCTCTAGGAGATAATTCAGCTGTTGATGAAGAAATTGTTATTGATAATTCTGAATTTATTCAAAAAGGTGGAAGAATTATTATAAACGAAGGGAATAAAACATCAAAAACTGATGAAAAAAAGGTAAGAAATAAAGAATCAAATATGGTTCCTATCGAAATATATATAGATGACCAAAAATGATAAAACTACAATTATGGTTAGTGCCTGCTTATTAGGCGTTAATTGTAACTATAAAGGCGGCTGTTCATATAATTTTACCAAGAACAGCCGTTTTTGGTTAGAATTAACAAACAAATACAATATTATTCCTATATGCCCAGAACAACAAGGCGGACTTCCTACTCCTCGCATCCCTTCAGAACTAATAAACTCAGCAGAATTAATAGAGAAAGGTCTTGGCAAAATAATCAACAAAAAGGGTGAAGATGTCACCCAAAACTTTGTCAAAGGAGCTAATGAAATATTACGATTAGCAAAATTGTACAATGTACAATCCGCTGTTCTTAAAAGTAAAAGTCCATCTTGTGGAACTAAAACCGTTTATGACGGCACTTTTAATGGCATACAAATTGCAGGACAAGGTTATACTGCTTATTTATTAAATAAGTTTAAAATCAAACTTTACGACGAACAAGATTTTTGCGATATTTTCGGTTGTACACTCTCTGATTTTAAGGATTAATCGCAACAACAGAAAATTGTAAATTTTTGTAATGTGCCCTTTTTTTAACTTTAAAGAATACACAATAGCTTTTAAAAAAAGCTCGAAAAAAAAACACCTTAGTTCGTGCATTAATTCTTTGTTCGTTTCGTACCCCAAAACTATTTTTTAGAGATTAAACGCATAGAGTACCGAAAAGCCGATGTACCGCATTTAATCGCTAAAAAACCATTGACTTTCATTTTTTATTTTTGATATTATCGACACATACAAAAAAAACGTTGAGGGTAAAAAACAAGAATGTGTGTGTTGAATTGTTTCAAGGCAATGAATGTTGAATACGCTGACGATAATCTGTCTATTTACAGAACATCTCGTGTATCAACAGTATTAGGAACACTTTTTTCATTAGCTGGCGTAGGAATACTTGTTCACATGTTATTTCAAGGGAAACACGCTTCTTCGTTTTTTGGCTTCTGTGTTTTTTGTTTATTTGTTGCTATAACTTTTATTCTCGTTGGCATAATAATGTTAAGCCATCATAAGAT
>CAJOQX010000386.1 GCA_905236865.1 Candidatus Rifleibacteriota bacterium | reverse complement strand
TGATTGGGAGCGGTTTTGATAAAAACTTGCTTTTTAAAATGAAAAGTGATAATATGCGCCCATCAAAAAAGTTGTAAATAATTGTTAAAATTTTAGGAGATTTTTATCATGTCAGATGAAGTTGAAGTAACATCTACCTCATGGTTTAGTCGAATAGGTAGTGCTATAAAAGGCGTTTTTATTGGTATGGGTCTTGTTCTTGTTTCTATTGTTCTTCTTTGGTGGAACGAAGGTCGTTCTGTAAGTAGATACAAAGAAATCAGCTTTGCTAAAGAAAATACAGTAGAAACTCCTTATGATTCAGTAGATGCTTCTAAAGAAGGAAAATTAGTTCACTTTGCTGGTAAAGCTAGTACTCCAGATGTTCTCACTGAACCAACATTTGGTGTTACAGTAAAAGACAGCTATAAATTAGTTGGTAACGTTGAAGTTTATCAGTGGGTTGAAAAAGTTATTCCTGGTAAGACCGAAACAAGAAAAAAACTTGGCGGTGGTACTGAAACTGTAAAACATCCAGATAAGTATGAATATACTACAGAATGGAGTTCTTATGTTGCAAATTCTGATAGTTTCCATGAAAAAAGTGCTAGTCGCAAAAATGTTGTTACCGCTATGCCTTATGAAACTGTTAAAACAGCTGTTCTTGCAAATACTGTAATGATTGGTGCTCACAAACTAGAAAGCAGCTATATTGGTAGTCTTGGTAGTCAGAAGACTGTTGAACTTGTTGAAAGCCAGATTAAAGATAAGCTTCCTGCAACAGCTATTATTGATAAGAACTATATTTATTTTAACGTTGAATCAGAAAACAATTATCAAAAAGCTGTTCAAGGTGCTTCTCAAACAGTTGATGCTACAACTCTAGCAGTTAATTACAGAGCTAATCCAGGCAGTGCAAAAGTTGGTGATGTTAGAATTTCTTTCACTCACAAACCAGTAGCCGATGTAACTGTTATAGCAAAACAAGTTGGTGATTCATTTGAAACTTACAAGATTGGTGAAGATTTAAGTTATATTGATGTTAGAGATGGGCTTTTTGAAGCAAAAGAAATTTTTGCAAAGAACGAAAGTGCTGAAGGCATGATGGTTTGGGGTCTTCGTTTGTTAGGTTTCATTATTATGGCTTCTGCTTTTGGTATGATTTTCAAACCAATTTCTGTTCTTGCAGACGTTGTTCCATTGTTTGGTGATATAGCTGAATCTGGTATTGGTATAATCAGTAGCCTTATAGCTTTTGCCCTTTCAATGATGGTTATCGCACTAGCTTGGTTGTGGTATAGACCTTTGTTGGGTATTACTCTTCTCATCCTTATGGGTGCTGCAGTATTTGGTATTGTAACCTTAATAATGAAAGCTAGAGCTGCTAAGAAAGCAAAAACTACTCCTGCTGAACCAGCTCCAGAAGCAACTCCAGCAGCTTAATAGTTTATTATACTAGGAATAAAAAAAGACAACTGAAAAATCAGTTGTCTTTTTTTTATTTTCAAATTAATCTATTAGAAGATTGTTTTTTGAGGGAATATTTATATGCAATATAAAAAAAAATATAATATAAAAAATTATAATATAAAAGATTATAATATAAAAATATCATCATATAAATCAAATAGTGAAGTTAATGATACTTTTATAAGAATATTAGAAATAATCATTGGAATTTTATTGGTTATAATATTTGTGCCTCTGTTTTTGAAAAATGAAATGACTTCATTAAAAAATTATAAAGCTATGAAGTTTGCTAGTGAAAACATAATAGAAACAGCAGTAGATTGTATTGAGGAAAAAAATGAAGGCAAATTAGTTCACTTTTGTGGAATGACATCAAGTGATGATACTATTACCGATGAAAAATTTAATATTAGTATAAATAATAGTTTGAGTTTGAATAGGGTAGTTGAAATGTATCAATGGAAAGAGATTAGTCACAGACATAAAAAAAATAAAGAAATTTACTATACATATACTCATGAAAAAGTATGGTCTAGTAACCTAATTGATTCTAATAATTTTCATGAAAGAAACGGTCACGAAAATCCAAAGGCATTTCCTTGTGTTAGTGCAAATTACCCTGCAAAAAATATAAATATTGGGGCTTACAAGATTCCGTCATCTCATATTTGTCTTTTAGGTTCTCCTGTTAATGTAGATATAGAGTCTTTAAATGTTACTTTGCCTAGTAAATATGCTATCTTAAAAGAAAACAAAATTTTTATGAATGTTTTTGAGGAAGAAATGCATTTGAAAGAAAAAGAGGAATATAATACTAGGCTTAATAATAGGCATAATAATAGATATAATAATAAAAGAAGTAATAATAATTATAATAATAATTATAAACCAAATGGTTTTTCTTCTCCTCAAATAGGAGATGTTAAAATTTATTTTACAAGGTATCCCTTTTGCGAAGCTACTATAATTGGGGTGCAAAATGGCAACATTATTAGACAATTTAATAATGATGAGTGCAGTATTTTTGAAGCTAGATGCGGAAAGATACCCGCAGAAAAAATAATTAGAAATTATGAAAATCAAAACACCGTATTTTTGTGGCTTTTCCGTATTATTTATTTTATTATGTTGGTAGTGGGTTTTGGTTTAATTATTGATTTTATATCTATAATAGATATTCCTGGAATAAGTATCGAATTTAGATTAGGTGTTTTCCCATTAGCTTTAAATGTGACTTTTTTGATATGTACAGTAATTATTTCTTATATTTGGTTTTTTACTCGTCCTTTTATTGGAATAATTGCTTTGGTATTAGGTTTATTAAGTCTTTTTGAGTTTATTAAAAATACATTTTTCTAAAATAAATATGAAAATTATAAGATTTTTTTGTTGATTGAGATAGACGCATAAATTATAATAATAGAAAATAGTGAATATATATTTATTATGAATATTTTAGTATCAAGAACCGACAGAGCAGGCGATTTAATACTAACATTGCCTGTTTTCAGAGAGTTGAAAAGAGCTTTTCCAGAAGCTTATTTAGTTGCACACGTCAAGAAATATACAGCTTCGATTGCTAAAATGTGCAAAGAAATCGATGAAATACTCATAGATGATGATTTTGATCAGGGAATAGTCAGCAATTCTTTGTGCAACTCGTTCAAAGACCATAATTTTGATAGGGCGTTTATTATATTGCCATCAGGGAGAGCTATTGTTGCTGCTTGGCGTGCTGAAATACCTATTATAACTGGCAGAGCTTCAAATATCTTTCAGTTCTTCCTCAATGATAGAAGGGTGCAGAAACGTTCAAAGAATTTAAAGCACGAATTTCAATATAATTTAGACTTGTTAAAAGGTGTTGTTCCTGAAATAAAATATGAACCCTATCGTTTTGTTTTAGAAGAGTCTTTGGTAAAAGAGGGGTCTTTTTATTTGGAACAACTAGGTTTGACAGAACAACCTTATGTAATACATCCAGGTCATGGCGGTTCTGCTTTAAACCTTCCTCCAGAAATGTATGCTAAAATTGCTTCAAGATTAATAGGTTTGAGGAAAGAAGTTATTGTTAGTTTAGGACCAGGTGAAGAAAAAATGGAAGAATATTTTTTTACTTTAAAAGAAAGCGGAAAAATATTCTTTGTAAAAAATATACCAACTTTTAATAAATTGGCTGCTATTTTTGCAAATTGTAAAGCTTTTATTGGCGGTTCAACAGGACCTATGCATTTGGCTGCTTCTATAGGATTGCCTTCTGTTGCCTTTTTCCCACCTGTGAAAGCTATGACTCCTAACCGTTGGGGACCTGTTGGTTGCAAATCTTTGGTGGTTAAACCAAATGTGCCTGAATGTAATGGCAAATGTCTAAGATGTAAATATAGTGGTTGTATGAAAAGTATTGAATTAATGCCTATATTTGATTGGCTATCAGAAGTAAATTAAAGGTTTGATAATGCTTGCTTCTGTTGTGCTAATGGCTGGTCATTCTCGAAGAATGGGAACTTTAAAACAGCACGTTTTTATTGATGGTAAAAGTTTTCTTTCTCATATAATAGATAAACTTGAATTTTTTTCTTTAAGCATATCAACAAAAATCTTTGTAGGTCAAGAAAGTGATATACAAGGTCAAGAACAAGTAAAGAAATGTGGTGGAATTTGGATTTCTAATTTTAATCCAGATGAAGGCACTTTAAGCTCTATTAGACTTGCTGTAGAAAAAACACCGAAAAATTCTTCTATTATGATTTGGCCTACAGATCACCCTTTGATAGAGAAAGACACGTTAGCTTCATTAATTCAAACTTGGGAGTCTAATAAAGATTATATTATACTTCCTTCTGATGGAACTCATAGGGGGCATCCAGCTATATTTCCAAATTGGATTTTAAAGTATTTTAATAGCATAGATATTAACAAGGGTGCAAAAGTTTTATTAAATATGTTTACTGATAAGATAAAATATGTTCTGACAAATGATATTTGGATAACCAGAAATATAAATACTCCTGAATTATTGCAAGATGCCAAAGATATTTTGGCTAAAAAACAATGACAAATCTTGCTTTATAAGTTTGAATTTTTAATAAATCTAGTTTTTTTGAATAATAAAACCTGATTTAGAATAATCTCTGACAGAAGTGCCTTTTAATGTCGGATTTATTATAAGGTTACCATTTGAGTCAGTAGCAATTATATAACCTGGCTGATTGTAGTCTATTAATGTGGAACCATTTTGAGTTGGTTTTATAACGGTATTTCCAGAAGAATTATGTTCTATTTTATATCCAGAATTAGAGTAATCTCTAACGTTAGTACCTTTTAGAGTTGGGAAAGCATAGGAATTTCCTTTAGAGTCTTTTTCTATTCTATATCCAGACTTAGAATAGTCTCTAACATTAGTTCCTTTTAGGGTGGGGTAGGCATAAGTTTTTCCATTAGAATCTTTTTCTATTTTATAGCCAGGTTTGGAGTAATCTCTAATATTAGTTCCTTTTACAGTTGGGTAAACATAATCTGCTGCGATAGAAACACTAATAGGTATTGAAGCAAATATAATAGCTATATTAAAAATGTTTTTCATATTTTTCTCCTGTTCCTATTATATCATAAAATATTATTTTTTAGCATTATGTTATTAACTCAACTTTCCCACTTCATTTTACAAATCAAAAGATGATAAACTCAATGATTTAAGCATAAAAAATGTAATAATTGACAAATAAAATGCCCTCTTTTTTAGAGGCTGTCTAAAAACTAGCTTTTTACTCTAAAATTAGTTTTGCCTAATTATTTTAAAATCCCCCTTAGTCCCCCTTTACGAAAGG
>CAJOQX010000385.1 GCA_905236865.1 Candidatus Rifleibacteriota bacterium | reverse complement strand
TGAAAAATCTTAAGTAAATTAAGATTAAATGCTAAAAGAGAATATAAACATTTACTTAAGATAAATCAACAAAAATCTCCTGCTTTTATATCAAATTTTTTTAAAGGAGATAATTCTATGCGTAAAAAATTGGTTGATGATATTGCAAATCTGGCTGTTTATAAACTTGCTAATGCTAGTTTGCCTTCCGAAAAACTGTATAGACCAGAAAATGGATATATTTATAGTCTTATTTTTTCTTATATTGCAATGTTCTTATTTAATATCTTTCCTGATTTTTTTGATAGTGAAGAAATACTCAATGCCGCAAGGATTGAATTTGATAAAAAACTTGATAGGTCAAATAGTATCATGGAGAAAGATGCTAATAGACGCATAAATAGATTAAAGAGCGTATTACATATGAAAGACGGCGAAGGAGTTTGGGTTCACGCTATCAGAACAGGTGAATTTGATAGAAAAACAGGTAAATATAAGAATTTGTTAAATAAAGATAAAATAATAGATTTAATGAAGAGTTATGTTGACGATTCTGGAAAAGCTAAAGTTGTAGCACCTGCTTATCTTGTTGGAACGAACCAACAAATAAATGCAGAAACAAATTCTTTTGGCAGAAATGTTGTTCAAGGTAGTTCTGCTAATCTACCCAAGGGTTCTATTATAAATCCAGATGGTACTGTTACGGCACCATTTTTTAATCAAGAACCAATAGCTACAGCATCAAATACAAGAAGTATTGACTCAGAAGATAAAGTTAAAAGTCTAATAAACGATAAATTCTATAAAAAAACGGTTCATGATTCTCTTCCTAAAACTCAAGATGGGTTAAAGACACCATGGGATGTATGTGTAGAGCCATACCGATCTGGTAGGTATGGTGGAGTTGGGTTTATAGCATCTGATGATAATGTAGTCGGGCAAATTAAAGGAGATATAAATCAGCTAAAAAAGAAAGAAAAGTTTCCTGAATTTAGAGTTACTCCGACAATACATGAAAATAAAACAATGACAACTGGTTATATAAAAGGTATTCCTTTCTATTCTGTTGGAAATAAACCTCCAACAGTTGAAGAGTTAGAACTTATAAAAATGTTAAAAGCAGTATTCCCAAATATTATGCCTATAAAAGATAAAGATTTGGAAATTATAAATAAATATGTTCCTAGTAGCGATTTGAGAAGTCTTAGAAATCTATTGCCAAATCAATATCGTAATAAATTGAACAATATGGTATTAAAATCTTGTAGAAGAGTAGATAAGTCAGAGTTATTACAAAAGTTATTGAAGAGTCTTTTTGGAAAATAAAGATTTTAAACTGCTTGTCTTTAAATAAGGTGGATTTATTATTATGTAATATATCCACCTTCTTTTATATAGAGGTAACCATAGACTTCTATCAACCTTGCTTCTAGTTCGTCAGAATCTATTGCCTGCCAATTTGGATATTTTTTACGAACACCAAACCTTGATAACAAATCAATAATTCTTTGTTCACAAAGATAAATAATATCTGGAAATTTATATTGATAATCTAACATTTTTTTTAAAACTTCTTCTCGTATAGAAGGTTCTTCTAAGTTCAGCCATTTCCAATACTTATCTGTTTCTTCTAAGAATTTATAATCAATTTCACCAGTTTCATCATTCTGCAAATCCTCTATAAAATCTGGATTACAAATTTTTGAGGAAGTAACTATAAAACGGCAACACATTCCATTAAAAGGGCAATAACTAATTAATGCTCGCAAATCTCCTCTAAACTTAAACATAGTTAAAACCTCCATTAATTATATATAATTTTAGACTTTTTATTAGTTTTTTTCAATAAAGCGTTTTAGGCAAAGAAGAATTTCTTTTTGTTACATAATGGCGAAAAGCGATGGGAAACCCCCGAAGCAGACCGCAAGGCAAAACCGATGCGAGTCACAAAGATTGAAAGTTTCCGAAAAGGAAAAATGCGATTCAACAAAACTTAGCTAACAACCGCCTCTGAAGCAATTCAGAGGCGGTTTCATTTTAGCCAAAAATAAAAGCTTATATGTTTTTCCAATAGCCTGTTTTATTAGAGCCTATTCTTTTTATTAATCCTTTTTCTGTAAGACTTTTGATTATTCTATTAACAGTGGCCTTAGATTTATTATTTATCGTATCATTTATCAATGCATAATTATACGATAAATAATATAAAATACTTCTATTGTTTCGTTTTAGCTTTTTACCTATACTGCTGAAAATGGGCACCTTTTGCCTATACACTGGTTGTTTTGTGCTGAGTAATGGCAACGGATAGGAGATTTCTCCATTTTGATACCAAAATGTTCATCTACAAAATCTATAGCAGTAAGAATTGATAAAAAAGAATTCCTTTTACAGCATCTTGGACCGCCAATTTCCCCAATATTCCCAAGAGATTTTGAAGTCATCTTATTAGACAATGCATAAGTTTCGTTTTTAAGCGGTGTAGATTTTGATATTATGGAAATGAACATACCCGAGCTGATTCCTGCACCGCAAGCACCACAGAATCCACAGGCCCCACCAGGAACATTTTTCCCTCTATTCATAATTTCTATTAAAGAACTCTGTAAATCAATTTCCCCGCCCGAATTTTTATAAGCTGTCAATAACGCAGCTCAGAC
>CAJOQX010000384.1 GCA_905236865.1 Candidatus Rifleibacteriota bacterium | reverse complement strand
TTATACATTAATTAACTTAGTTATAAATCTTATAATCTTTTACTTGTCTATATTATCTAAAAATATTAAAATATAAATAGAGATAATATTTTTTATAAATGGAGTGAGAAATATGGATAACTTTTGTTTCAACTGTGGTTCTTTATTGGATAAAGAGGCAAGTTTTTGTCTAAAATGTGGTACAAAAGTTAATTTGGGAAAAAAGGATATGAATACGCTAGTGAAGTTGGCTAGAAAAGTTAGAGCCCAAAACGATAATAAGTATCTATCTGGCAAACCAAGCAAAAGATATACAGGCAAAGATAATGAAAACGAGTCTGATAAGAAGGCAGAAGATAAAGTTTTAATCATTGTATCTAAGTTAGTAGCTGATATGGTAAACTGCCCGTCTGGCAGCTTTATAATGGGCAGTAAGGCACCTCTTAATCCTAAAGTAACAACTAGAGATGGTGAATTAGGTAGATATGACGATGAGATTCAGCATAAAGTAATATTTACTAAATCATTTAAAATAGGTAAATATCCAATTACTCAAATTGAGTATGCAGCCGTAATGGGTAAAAATCCTTCCAAATTTAAAGGGGTTTTTAGACCTGTTGAAAGTGTTAGTTGGTATGAAGCCAAAGCATTCTGTAAAAAGTTGAACACCAAATATCCTGAATTTTTGCCTTCTGGTTATAGATTTGATTTGCCAACTGAAGCTCAATGGGAATATGCTTGTAGAGCTGGAACGACTGCTTCTTTGAATAATAATAAAGATTTAACAACCACTAATGGGTTTTGTGAAAATCTCGATGAAGTTGGTTGGTATAATAAAAATTCTAATGGAAAAACTCATCCAGTAGGTCGGAAAAGACCTAATGCTTGGGGTGTGTATGATATGCATGGCAATGTTTGGGAATGGTGCCGTGATTATTATGGTGATTATGTTGAAACAGATGAAAAAGACCCATTGGGAGCTTTCGAAGGCTCTTATCGTGTATTAAGAGGAGGAAGTTGGCATTTTAAAGCTCTTGGTTGTCGTTCTGCTATTAGAAATCGAAATTTCCCAGACAAAAAAAGCAACCGTATCGGCTTCCGATTAGCTATAGTTCCTATTAAGTAATAAGCTTGGGTTTGTTGCTCCTGTTAGCTATCTCCTAGCTTTTGCTGTTGTTTCTTCCATTGTTTCGGCAAATTCTTTGCCTGTTATTCCCTTGTCTTTATTATCTTATCTCCATAGCAAAAAAATAATCCTCTTATTTCTCATTCCTAATTTCTTATCTCTTTTGCTAAACTTAACTTGTAGCTTATAGCTTAAAGTTTACAAAGCTCCAATAGCCCATAAAGGAATATTAACAATCTTATCTTGCTTTATAGCATTAGCCATCGACGTTCTAATCGCTAACTCTGGAAGAAATTTATCAACATAATATTTTAAGCTCTTAGATTTTAAGTTTGTTTCTGCTTTAACTTCTATTGGGACAATCATATTCTCTTTTTGTATTATAAAATCTGTTTCATAAGTGGATTTTTCACCTGAATAATAATAAGGTTTGAACTTTGTGTTTGCTAATAATTCTTGCAAGACATACTGTTCGGTTAAGGCTCCTTTAAATTCAGTAAAAACATCATTTCCGTGTATGATTGATGAATAATCCAATTCGCTTAATGCTCCTAGAATTCCTACATCTAAGAAAAAGATTTTAAAGGAAGTGAAATCTAAGTATGCTTTCAATGGCATTGCAGGTTTTGTGACTTTATTTACTTTATATATTAAACCAGCATCTAATAGCCATTGTATTGCTATTTCGAATTCACTCATTCTGCCGCCTTTTTTTATCTGTCCAAAAAAGAATTTTTTGTTCTCTTTTGCAAGCTGCAATGGAATCGAATTCCAGACCATATTTATTCTCGGTAATTGAGATGGCTGTATATGTTTGCCAAAATCACCTTCATATTGTCTAACTATTGATAGTTGTAATTCCCTTACCTCATTTGGGTCTTGATTAAGTCTGTATCTATCTATAACTTCAGGCATTCCGCCAATAAACATATATTTTCGTAAAAGTTCAGAATATTTTTCTGAAAAATCATTTACTTCAGGATTATTCCAATCTTCAATATATTTAGCTAATTTGTCTTCATCTAATCCCATTAAAAATTCTTTGAAGCTTAGAGGATAAAGCCTTAATTCATCGACTTTTCCTACAGGAAATGAAACTCCATAATGCAATGCAACTCCAAGTAGTGATCCTGCGGCAATAACAGCATATTCATTGCCTTCTTCGCAAAAATATTTTAATGATTCCAGAACTTTTGTTGCTGATTGTATTTCATCAAATATAATTAGTGTTTTATTAGGTTCTATTTTTGTATGTAGCTCGATTTCTATCGAATTGATGATTCTTTTAACGTCATAGTCTTGCTCGAAAAGAGAACTTATTTGTTTGTTGTTATAAAAAGATATATAGACATAGTTATCAAAATATTTTTTCCCAAACTCTTTCATTAACCAGGTTTTCCCAACCTGACGTGCTCCCCAAAGTATAAGAGGTTTCCTTCTTTTACTGTTTTTCCAGGCAATAAGTTTATTCATTAGAAGTCGCTGCATATTTTTGTTTCCCTGTTTTGTATTGTTAATATTTTGGCGACTAAATACCGAAAAACTTAGTTCTCAGATTCGTCATTGCGAGCCTCTGAAAGAGGCGTGGCAATCCAGTTTTTCGTTAATTCATCGCTGAATTAATAGTAATGCTTTATATTATCATATTTGCTTCTTGAATACAATTATTCGTCAGAAAATATGTATTTTAATCACACTTTTTCTGACGAAAAAATGTAAGTCAATAACATACTAGCATATTTACTAATTAAGCTGATATTGTTATAATTATAAAGATATAGTAGTTTTTACTTCGGCATATAAATACTAAACAATGCTTTAATCCAAATCGTCATTGCGAGAGGCTGTATAAAAACTAAGAATTTGTTAAAAATTCAGTGTGTGGAGTAATGTCCTCGCCCCCTTTTATAAAGGGGGACTAAGGGGGATTTTAAAATAATTAGACAAAACTAATTTTAGAGTAAAAAGCTAGTTTTTAGACATCCTCTGCAAGCGAAGCGTGGCAATCCAGTTTGTTTAGTGTTGAATTGGAGTATTAATAAGCAAAAACAATAAAGGTTTTGAGTATGGAATTGTTGAATGAAGTTTTATTTATGCAGACTAGATTATT
>CAJOQX010000383.1 GCA_905236865.1 Candidatus Rifleibacteriota bacterium | reverse complement strand
GCAAAAATAAAATATGAATTTGATAATTTTCAAAGTCTATTTGTAGCAGGTTTACCTTTGGAAGCAGGATTAGAAGCTAAAAACTTAGTATATAAATTAAATAAACGTTTTCCTGAAAGTGGTTTAAAGGCAACAGATAATTTAATGAAACGTGTTTATGAAAGACTAGGTAATGTAGCTGTTGATGAAAAACCAAAGACTAAAATTAGCCTATCTATAAAAGAATTAGAGAGAACCTTAAATTTTATTAAATGGGAAATTGATACACAAAATATATCAAATGCTTTATTGTTACTTAGAGAATGGGTAATAAGCAGAGTTATGTTTGCTAACGGTGAGTTAGATAATTGGATTGATAAAGAAAAAAGAGCAAAAACTGAGCAAATGCTTGGTTTATATAGTTATAAACACAATTTGTTTAAAGATCATATAGGTTATGAATTTATTCATAATTGGAGATTTCTTACTGAACGTAGAAATGAATATGCTCATGGAGGTTATAGAATAGATAATGTAGATGTTGATTCTGGTCTAAAAAAAGCAAATGAATATTATGAATTATGCTTCAAAAATCGATTAAACAATGAATTCTGGAAACTGCCTGAAAAAATATCAGGTAACGGTTCTGTATTAATTACTCCTATGGGTGCTTCTAGTGGTTTGCTTTTTACTGCCGTAAGTCTTGTTAAGGCAGATAGTATTATTGTTTTAACTAGTGAAAAATTTATTCCAAAAGTTAATGAAGCCTGTTCAAATGCTGGTTTAAAAGATATGAGCAAAGTTCACATTCTTACTATAAAAGACGCTTTCTGCGGTTTCAATGAAGCTAACGGGATTTATAAACAAATGACTGATTTTATAAAAAATCCAGAAGAAATAAATATTAATCTCACTGGTGGAACAACAGCTATGCAGTGGGCAATGCAAACAGCTTATGAAAAACTTTTAAAAGAAAATACAAATGTAAAACGTATAGCTTTTGTTGACCGCCGACCTACTGTAGAACAGCAGTCTAACCCTTATGTTTTAGGAGAATTCCTCGACGTAGAACAATTGATTAGTAATTAGTTTTTATGGTTTGCCACAGTGTTTTATGACACCTCACGATGACTTTGGTATATTCTGTATTAATCATAATCGTTATTGCGAGCCTCTGAAAGAGGCGTGGCAATCCAGTAAATATAAAAAATATAGTCTTATAGCTTGATGATTAAAGCTTGTAGCTTATAAAAACTTAAAAAGAAAGGAAAACAATATGCCTGATAGCGATTTGAGTAACAAAACTATGAAGATTGCATTAGCAGCATTTTTACATGATATTGGTAAATTTGCTCAACGCTCTCGTGGTGATACTATTAATTCTGGTGATCCTGCGTTTTATCCGTCACAGGAGTTTTTAGATAATTACAGAGCAGGCTTGCAACCCTTCAATAAAGAAACTCAAAAATACACTCATGAGCATGCAATTTATACTGCTGCTTTTATCGACCATCTCGAAGCTCTTCTTCCCGATTGTTTTAACGATTTGGAATGGGGCGGAAAAAGCTGGATTGCAGAATTAGCTGCTGGTCATCATCTTTTCAAAGAAGATGAAGGCGGAAAACAGCCTGTTATGAGATGGTGCATTTCAGTTGCAGATAGATTAGCCTCTTCGTTAGACCGTTTTGGTGCAAAGGAATTTGAAAATAACTACAATCTTAAAGAAGATATTAAGAATTTCCGTTGTGCTCGACAATGGCCAATTATGGAAGCTATAAAGATTAACAGAGAGTCAGAAAGTCAAAAAGAATCTTCTTTTAATTATAGAATTCCATTAGCAGAATTAGCAGAAGACAAGTTTTTCCCTGATAAAAAAGAAAAAGTTGTTCCAGATAATAATAGTGAGGCTCAAAAACAATATAGAGAATTATTCTATAAATTTTATGAAGAACTTCAAGGTTTGAAACAATTTAAAAATAATGTTCAGCTTTGGTTTGCTCAGTTTGATAATCTTTATATGCGTTATGCAGGGCAGATTCCTGCTGCAACTGTAGGAAACGCAATGCAGGATATTTCTTTGTATGACCATTCTAAGATTACTGCTGCTATCGCTACTGCATTGTATTTGTATCATGAACAAACTGGTAAAACTAGTTTTGTAGATATAAAAGCAGAAGACGACAAGAAGCTTTTATTTATTGGAACTAGTTTCTTTGGTATTCAAAAGTTCATTTTTGCTTCAGGGGCTCAGACTAATAAAAATGCAGCAAAGATTTTAAGAGGTCGTTCTTTCTATGTTTCTTTATTCTCCGAAGCAATTGCTGATTGGTTACTTAAAGAAACTTGTTTACCTGTGACTTCCGT
>CAJOQX010000382.1 GCA_905236865.1 Candidatus Rifleibacteriota bacterium | reverse complement strand
TGCCCTCTTTTGCTTGCCCTGTTAAGGGTAAAGGCTGCCACCAAGGATGGTGGCGTGCAAATGCTACAGGATGTAATAGCATTTGCTGAGATGTCAGGCTTTTAGCCTGACAGGGGGATTTTTAATAATTAGAAAAAACCTCTCTGTCAGCTAACGCTGACTTCTCCCCTTAAAAAGGGGAGCAATTTATGGTTTATTTCATCTAAAATATAACTAATTTTTTAACTTCTACACCCTATACCCTACACCCTACTTAACCTGAATAATAGAATACGAAGAATCTCCAGATTCCTGATATGGGTCTTTTACTTGGTTGTTTTCGGTGATATTGAATGCATACTGGTGATAGCCAGCACCAATACCAGTGAATGTTCTAGTATAAACACCGTCACCAGCAGTTTCATCGCCGTAAGTTCCATCATCATAGAGTTGATAAGGTTGCCAATTTGTAAAATCACCTACAACTGTTGGATTTTCACACTTAGCAAAATCGGAGGCAACTAACATGACTCTAAGTTCACCACTTTGCTTAGATGCAAGAGTAGTGTCGTTAAGTTCAAGAACATTCACAGAAGAAAGGTCTACAGGAACAACTTTGATATGGAAGTTTTCGCTTCTGAATACTAAGTATTCTCTACCGCTTCCTTCCATTGCAAAGACATAACTACCATCGCTATTAAGCTGTGCAGTTCTTGAACCTTTCTTTGTTGCAATTTTAACTTCTGAATAATTTACGCCAGTAAGATCGCTGGTAACTTTTCCTTTAACCTGTTTAACAGCAGCTTCGGGTATATAAATAGTAGAGTTGTTGTTATAAGTTGATTCTGCATGGGGATCTTTTACTGTAGTTTCTTTTCCGTCATTGTTTGTCCAAACTATACTATATTGCTGGTAGCCACTAGTAATATTATTCATTCGTAGACCAAAAATACCATCGTTAGCAAGAATGTCGCCGTTTATCCCATTATCATTCATTTCAACAACTTGTTGATTCCATGTTGGAGAAATTGATTTTATAGACATAGTTTTAGCATCTGGAAAATCTATTAAACTAGCTATAAACAAAGCTTCGCCGGTTATTTTTTGAGACATTGAAATATCTTCTGGTTTGGTTGTTTCTTCAACAACAGCATCTACCCAAACATAAGCAGGGTCAAAGTTTTCACCTCTTGCCATAAGTAGGTATTTCCCTGATTCTTTAAATTCTAAGTTATAATTACCATAAGAATTGACATAAGCAGAATTACTAGTATCACCAGCAACTGTGATTTTAATCCCAGTTGGAACCTGCCCACTAGGAACAACTACTTTGCCTGTAACTGTTGCAACTGGCTGTGCAACGTGATGCTGAATAGTTGAGCAACCTGTTGTGCAAATTGTAGCAAGAATCATTAATACTGCTAATATTGTCTTTTTCATAGTTAAACCTTAGAAATTGGATTTTGCCTCAAAGATAAACATCTTTTGTGTGTGAACATCTATATAATCTCTTCCGTTATCGGTGCTAGAAATAGCCCATTTCCATTCATCAGGATAGTCGTAACCGAATTTAAAAGTAATAGTCGCATCTTTGCTGATATTGTAAATTAGCTCACCATAAATATTTTCACGATCTAATGAATCTTTTAAACCATTTTTATAGTCTATAATTGCTCGTGAATAGAAAGCTCTTCCTCTGAACTTATTAGTAAAATTCTTTTTCAATTCAGCAATTATTGCGTTTGCCAAACTCGATTTATTGGCTTCGAGATTATCTTCGTAATCAACGTGCTGTAAACCGCCAGTAAAACTTGTGGTGGAAGTCAAATTATATGTTGCTTCACCAATATAGTCTGTTCTAGTGTTTTCTTTTGGTGTTCCAGCCCAACAAACAGAGTGTTCTATACTGCCTTTAACAAATACTCTTGGATTTATATCTGAGTTGATTTCAAAATAACCTACTTTTTCATTGTAATCGTAAGTATTAGCACCTTCTGTATAAATATCATCGGGATCTGATTTAATAAAAATCTTTCCTTTGGTATTAACAGTATCGTTAAGTTTTAGATTTAATTCTATAGAATTAGATTTATAGCCTTGTTCGTTTTCTAATGCGTCTAATTTTCTTTCAAAGTCGTATTTTAATGTAGTATTGTCGTTGAAATCAGATATTAGTTGGAATGTGAATTTTTTACCAGAACGATTATCTGTTTCTTTTGGGTTGTTTGGATCTACTTCCCAAGTTTTAGACAAATAAGTAGTTTCAACAGAAAGGTTTTTAGCAATAGAAAGCAATTTATCACCAAAATCGTAATTCAAAGAGAAGCGGTTCAAACGTTCACCTTCAAAATCACTACGGCCATAGTTGTCTTTTCCATTGATTTTTAGGGTATTTGGATAATCTGAAGTATCACCAGTATCATAAGCCCATACTGGAGCCATCATAGCTCTGAAGTTTCTTCCATATTTATAATGCTTATATGTTCCCGTAAAACCGCCTTCTTGGAAACTCATATCGATTCTATGACCAGTATCCTCAAGGCTCTTTTTGGTTTTGTTATCGGATGTATCTTCCAAATAAGCACTAGACCTCAAAAATTCAGCAGTACCTTGAATATTTCCTGCTCTTTCTGTATAAAAACCAATATCTATAGCACTAACTGCATTTGAATTGCCTTTTGTAGTATATTCTGGTATTTTTTCAGCATAGGTTGTACCTATCATGAACTTATCTTCTTTACTAAAACTTTCTGGCAATTCCCAAACCAAACGCCCTGAAATCATATCTGTTTCATCAGAAGAACCTTTATTAGTATCGCTCTTCAATACAGAGCCTTGATAAGAAAATCCGCCATCTGTTGAACCAGAAACTTCAACACCTTCGTAAGGTTTTACAATATCTGTATCTTCTGTTAATAAGTTCATAGGATCATCTAGACCTGTAGCTGATTCACCTGCAAACACTCTGAATTTCATTGATTTTGCACGGCTAATCATGTGCAATTTATTTGCTTTTACAAAAGTATCATTTCTAATTGTTTTTACATAGTCATCAACATTGTCGAAAGGATTCTGCCCTGAATTTCCAACGTTGTTATAAATTAGTTTGTTGTATGTTTTACCTGAAATAAAACCATAAAGTTCAAAGAAGGTTTCTATTTTATCTCCTAAAGGTTTGCCTTGAAATCTTAAATACAACTGTTGATAGAAAGCGACAAGACCTGGGTCTGTAAACTGATACCAGTCGCCAGCTTCATCTCTTTGAACAGTTTTTGGTTTTATAATATATTGACCTCTGCCTCTATAGAAACCAGAAACTCTAACTTTTGGAAGCATTCTTTCCAAAGATTTCAATTTGTTTTCATTGTCAACCATTCTGCGTTCCAAAGAGTCAACTCTTACGTCTAAAAGACCTAATTCATCTCTGAATTCTTTGGTTAAACGAGTCAAGGCAGCACGTTCTTCTTCACTAGCAGCATCAATAGTCGCTTTCTTTTCTTCCATACGCTTTAAAATGCGTGCTATGATAAGGGCAATATCATATCTGGTGGTTACTTTGCGCCCTTTGAATGTGCCATCTGGGTATCCTTCCATGTAACCTTGGCTAATAAGAAAATCAACATCAGCATAAGCCCAATGGTCTTCTGGAAGATCCTGAAAAGTTGTGCCATCTGCCAAAAGTGTTGACGAAAATAGCACTAGACATAGAAGAGCCACCAGAACTCTTCTAAACAGACTAAAATTATTATTTATTTCTGTTTGCCTCATTGTTTTTCTTATTTTTCCTTAAAAGTTGGAATACACCAGTAAAAAATATCGGATTGTTGTTTACAAATAATTAGAAAAAAATTTGCTAACTATCGTTAGCTAAAACAAATCCCTTATCCCTTATCCCTTATCTCTCATCTCTAAACTCTTAAATTGTCTTGCATCTCACTATCATCTAAAATAAATTCGTCATTGCTATAAATGTTAAATAATTAGTTATTTAAATAAAACTTGATTTTTTTCTAATTTTATATATAATCTTTATGTCTTTAAGATGTAAGGTATAAGCTTTAAGATATAAGACATAAGATAAAAGAAAAATTTTTTATATCTGTAATTTTTCTTTTGTTTTAAGTTATAATCTTTTATCTTTATTTATGGTCTTAAATTCAATGCTTTTTTTGGAGGAAATGTATGAAAAAGTTAGTTATTGCACTTATGGCTTTCGCTCTTGTTATTACTCTCGCTGGCTGTGGCGGCGGCGGCGGTGGCGGCGGCAAAAGCAGTTATACTGTTCCTAAGGCTGATTATGAATCTTTGGAAAAAGACAGCAATTTAAAACCTGTTGCAACTGCTTATAAGGCTATTGATGCTGTTTTTACAGATGAAACTGCGTCTGCTACAGCAAAAGCTGACGCATTGGGTGATTATTTAAGTGAAACTTATGTTGGGACTGATACAACTGCTAATGATGTAAGTACTAAAGCAGCAGTTGTTAAAAGATTAAGAAGTGTAATTTCCAATAATAATTTTACTGGTTTAACTATAATACCTTGTCAAATTCAAAATGGTGTCACAGCTACAACCGTTTCAGAAAAGACAGTATTTCATGTAGATACCTTTACACGCGATGGTAAAACTTATAAAAACTTAAATTATGAGTTTGATAAAATACAATGGGTCAATGAAGGCACCGCTGAAGCTCCTGATTGGAAAATAGTTGGTGGATTTGATGAACTTGGAAAAACATTCGATGAATTATCTAAAGGTAAGTAATCTTATTTAAGATAGTTATACAAAAAAGCTGTGCTTATCGCACAGCTTTTTTGTATTTTAGCTATTTATTGTAAAATCCCATATCTGAACTATCAGACCATATTTCATACATTTCTAGATAATTTCAGCTCAATAGAAATTATAATCTTGATAAATAAAGCATTATATAAGAAAATATTATAAAATTAGTGCAAGGCAAAAATCTCTAAAATGGGTTAATTTCGTTTATAAGTTTTGCACTTTTAGGTGTCCGATAAGGACACAACTTTATTAACCTAGGGCGTTAAAAACGCCCTAGGTATAGAATCTCAAAGACCAACTCTCCCCTCTTTTTCACCCACAACCGCCATTTGGCGGTTGTGGGTGAAAAAGAGGGGAGAAAAAAAGATAGATGTGATATTTTCCTAGGGTATCTATCGATACCCTAGGTTATTAAAGTAGTGTCTTCCAGACACTAAGAATTCCATTATTTACTATTTCTTAAAATAACTTTTCTATTGAGCAGACACTA
>CAJOQX010000381.1 GCA_905236865.1 Candidatus Rifleibacteriota bacterium | reverse complement strand
CAATTCAACCTTTGAAATATAATAAAATCTAAATTTCTTTTTATAAATAAGGTTAAATTACTTGAAAAATCTCTTTTTGCTTAATATAATTGTACCAAATATATTTTTTAGGGTAATAATATCGTGAAATTATTTATAAAATCTTCTAATAAAAAAGGGATGCTTGTTCTTGTCTTAGCCGCAGCAGTTATATTTTTATTTGTTGTTTTTGGAGCAATAATCAATCGTTTAAGATCAGAGGCTCTTCTAACTAATAGAGTTTCTGTTAATGAAAGATTGAACCAAATCGCTTTTGCTGCTGGAAAATTTGCTATTAGAAAAATACATAGATCTATAGAAGAAAGAGAAGAATCTTTTGAAGAAGAGGGTATCGGTCATGCTTTAAAAATGCCAGGGTTGAAGATTTTAAATAATTTTTTTGATGTAGATCCTTCTGAAAAATTAATTTATGATAGCGAAAATGATCGTGAAATAAATTTATCTGAATCAATAACTAGTATTAAAGTAATGAGAGAATTAAAAGATGAATTTGATAAAACTTTTCATGGAAAGTTAGACCCTTTTAAAATTTGTTGTATTGTTGAACGAAAAAATGATGAAAATGATAAATTAAACCCAAAACAATTGGAAACTGATGATGGGGGATTTGTTTTAGACAATAAATATGAATGTAAAGGAACTGTAAAAGTTAAGGTTACTGTTGGTATAGATAATGTTATAAAAAGAGAATACACAATAAGTAAAGATTTTCTTTTTACTAGACTTTTAGCTGCACCATTTTATAGATATAATCTTTTTTCTCATCATGGTGCTGAAATTCTTCCAAATATAGCGAACATTGGAATTTATGACAAAGAAGGTCAGACAGATAAAAAGCCATTAGTATGTCTTAACGAAAGAAGAACTTTATCTTTTGTTGGTAACAATGATTCTGTAGTTACTTCCTTAGCAAAAGATGAGAACCATGATCATTTTAAAAATGGTTATTCAACATTTACGAATAGTGATAATATAATAAAATCAGGTTGGATTTATTTGGGTGGACAAGGAAAATTTAGTTCAGGAAGTAATTTTTCTGATATGGAAAAAAATAATCAATTATTGTTAAATATCAGTTATGGGGATGAGGATAAAGATGCCGAAAGTAGTTTCCTTGAAAATTATTTTGGAGAGGGATTTCATTTCTATGAAAATGTTTTAAAATGGAAAGTTAATGATAATTTTGATAATTTAATAAATAATAATCCTACTTTTAAAGATAAAGTTCGAATGGGATCTCTTAAAATGGGGTTTTGTAAAGATTATGAAAGTGCAGAAGCTAGAAATGGTATGCTTTTTTTTGGTGATACATTTTTTGGTAATTATAAAAATGCTGTTGGTGGCGGAACAGCTCAAGGTGACTTTTTGTTAGAAAAGAAATTTACAGGTAGTTCTATGCATTTATATGGTACTCCACATAGATGTTATCCGACATTAGTTTTTGGACCAGTCCATCGTCGGTATTTACATTTAAATGAAATTGAATTTTTTCCGCCTGAAGATAAAAACGATGCTTGTAGTGGTAATTCAACTTGTTTTTTTCAATTTCCAACTTTAGAACATAATGATGAGCTAGATGTAAAATATATTTTAAATTTATTGTCCGATCCTAATCCTAGAGATGAAAATAAATCGGTCTATGGAGTTAAAAATTACTTTGGTTTAAGATATTATTCCGATTCTTTAAAACATATTTCTTTTTCCGACAGTGGAGAAAAGTTGGCTAATGATGTTGTTGAAACTTTAAAGAAATATATTGATATTAATGAATATTATTCTGCTTCAGATGGTCTTGCTCCTAGGGTATCTGATGAAGAGCCATATAATTATAGTTTAAGAGACATTTGTACTTCTGAAGTAATGAGTGATTTTTATGATAAGTTTATTGAAGAAGATAAATTTAAAGATTTATGTAAACCTGATTTTGTTTTTAAAGATAAACAGATTCAAGAAAGTATGTATTCTGGCGACATTAGTTCTATAAAAATTATTTATGATTATGAAGATTCTTCTGATGATAAAAGACCTTATTTAAGTGATAGAACAACTTATACTCTAGATGCTTCAGAAGAACAAGAAATTTCGATAAAAGATAATGTTTTTATAAATAAAATGTTTTTTGATGAACCTAAAGATAGCAATAATGATGATAAGGTGAGATTGTTTCATCTTAATCAAATTATTAGAATAAATGGAAATTTAAATATTGATGAAACCTTGTATGTTAGACAGGGTGGAATAATTATTTGTAATGGTAGAACTACTATTACAAAACCAATAGTTAATATTTATAATCATCCTGATAATGAAAAATTTAAAGAGTTGTGTAATAATGAACAGCAGTTCGGTTATTTGACCATCATATCAAAAAATGGTATTGAAATAAAAGAATTAGCTCCTTTAGGAAATAATAAAAATCCCACTATTGAGGCTTTTTTAGTTGCTGGATGTGGGAAAGATAACTCAAACGATGGCAAAATCACTTTAGCACCAAATCTAAGAGTTCATTTTATTGGAGGAGTTGCAGCTGACGATATCTCTGATTTGGTTAATAATGGTTGCATATTAGAGTGGGGATTTCAATGTCCTTTAGAAGACAAAGAAGAAGGCGATAAAGTGACAGATTATAAAGAAAAAAGCTTTTATGGTTGTACCCTTGGTCCAAGAGATATAGAACTATATACTTCTGGTTCATAAAAAATAAAAAACTTTTTTTAATTATGTCGGTATAATATATGAACAACGAAGAAATAACAGATGGAGAAATTGTTAAGCAAGTATTGGCTGGCAATATCCATAAGTATTCTTTACTTGTTTCACGTTATGAAAAGTTCGTTTTCAGTTTCTTGTTAAGTAAATGCTCAGATGTTTATGAAATTGAAGATGTTGTACAAGAAACATTTTTAAAGGCATACCGACATTTATCTAGCTATGATTGTGAACGAAAATTTACTAACTGGTTGATAACTATTGCTCGAAATCTTTGGTATGATAACCGAAAGAAAAATAGCAAAAGCATTGCTTCAACCGATTTAGTGACCGATGTATTACTTAGCAGTGATAATGAAGATGTTCAAAGACCAGATGATATTGCTGTTAGGAAGGAAGAGTTCAAAAAATTGGTGGCAATTATTAGAAGCTTAGATGAAGATTTCAGAACACCTTTTATTCTAAGGGTTGTCAATGAACTTTCTTATCAAGAAATAGCCGATGCTCTTTCTTTACCTCTTCAAACGGTTAAAAACAGAATATTTAAAGCAAGAACCTATCTTCGAGAGAAAAGGGAACAACAGTTATGAGATGCATAGATAAAGAACAACTTATGTTTTTTGTAGAAGGAGAAGCAGATAATAAAGCTGTGTCTGAAATACAAGCTCATCTTCAAGTTTGCGGTAAGTGTAGACATGAAGTTGAATCTCTACGTCTTGTATTAAATGATGAATATATTCTTAGAAATAAAATCAACAATATCTATGCAAAACATACTTTTAACAAAAAAATAATGAGTGCTGTTCTTGCTGAACCTCGACCTAAACAGGTTAAAAATTCTTTCTCTTGGTTGAACAATTGGTTTGTTAAATTTATGGTTCCAGCATTGGCTATTGCTTTTGCATTATTTGTTATATTGTCTGGTTCACCTTCTCAAATACCTCAAAAATATATTGGCAATCAATATAGAGTTTCTGTAATGGCAAGTAATTCAAATAATGAATCTTTTATTGATGGTGAACTTTATACCACTACAAATTCTTTCGATATTAATGCTGAAACCTTTAAAAAGTTAGATGGTAATTTTATTGTAAATGTAGTTACTCCAAAATCTGAATATTCTTTAAATTTTGAAGGTAAAGCAAATCTTAGCTTTGATGCTGTTACTATGAGCCCTATCTTTAAAGATTGTAAAGCCAAGATTACTTTAGAAAATGCTGATACAGTTGACTTAATAATCAACGATAATCTTTTTAAACTTACTAAAGATAAAAATTATGATTCGCTTATTGCTAAAGTTCGTAAAGATAAGAAAAATGAAATTGCTAAGACTGAAATAAAGAAAGAAAAACCAAAAGAAGATCAAAAAAATGTATTAGCAAGTGATTCTGTATATGTTGTTGAGCCAAAACTGAACTTTGAAGAAGAACCAGAAGCCAATGATGATTCTGATAATGATGAAATGAGTGATGAAGAATTAGAAGTAAAAACAGAAGATATTTTGACAGATGAAGAAAATAATGATATAAATAATGTAAGTATTACAATAAATGCTTCATCACCCTTTGATGAATAAAAATATCCCCTTGCAGAGGGCGATGTCATGCATTGCATGACAGGGGTATTTTATTTAATTAGGAATTAGCAGTGAGTAATTAGGAATTAAAGAAATAAATAATAAATTGTTTTTCTCTTAAAATTACACATTTCTCATTACTAATTGCTTATTATTTTTAACCTTTCTGCAAACAACATATAACATCTCTCCTTATAAAGGATTACCAAAAACAAAAAGGCACAAAATGAAAAACAAAACAGGGTTTACAATGATTGAAATATTGGTAGGTTTAGTAATACTCTCTTTTGGGTTATTGCCGATATACAATCTATTTAAACAAGGTAGAGATGAAACAGTTAACAATGTTCAAGAAACCATAGCAACTAATTATGCTTCTGATGTGATAAATTTTTGTAAAGAAATAAGATATTCTGATTTGAAAAAAGCGGTAGAAGAAGAAGGGGGGCTTGATAGTGATAAGACATTTACTTTTTATGATGAAGGTAACGATACTGCTCATAAACCTACTTCTAATGCAGCTTCTTTACAAAAATTTTTTGAGGAAAATGAAAATTTAAAGTTTATAGCTCCAACTCTAATAGAAGAAAAAGCCTATAATAGAATATTAAAAATTAAAGATTGTGGAAGGGAAAAGAAAACTGGGCTTGCAGGCTTATGGCAATCAATTAAAGATTTTTTTTCTAAAACTTGTTATGTATCTGCATATTTGGCTACTGTAACTGTGTCTTTTCCAAGAAATCAAAATAAAAAAATTGAAGATAAAGTTATATTATATACTTTGATTCTAGATTGAAATTATGAAAATAAAAAAAGCTTTTACTTTAATGGAAATAACTATTGTTATATTAATATCTAGTTTGATATTAGCAGCTCTTTATCATTTATTTATAGGAACATTCAGCCAAATGTTTAAAATATCTACAAAAATGACAAATTTAAGGTCTGCAAGTATTATTCTAGAAAAATTTAAAAGAGATGCTCGCTGTGCTATGGTTAATAAAGATTATAAGGCAGTACCTGATACTTTGAGCGATGAATGGTTTAGAAGCAATAATAATGATATAGAAAAGACAGATGAGTTATCTTTTTATACTACAAGTGAATCAGAAGATGGTAAATCTGTAAAGTATACTTTTGATGGAAAAGTATTAAAAAGAGAATATGATGGTAAAACACGTGGTATCAATTTAGCTATGGTAACAAATTTTAAAGTTATTGCTTCTGGTACAACTGACCACAAATTTATTACAGTAGAAATTACAGTAGATGATGAAGGCGAAAAGCTAAATAGAAACAATAATTCAAAGAGTAATGAAGTTAAATTAAAAGCTTTTTTGTATCCGAGATTCTTTAAAGAATCTTTAAATGAAGAAGAAAAAAATTGGTATAATGGTCGTCTTGAAAATTTTAATAATAATGGTAATAATGATGATGAATCATGAAAAGGAGAAAGTATTATGAAAAAATCATTATTAGTTCTTTTGTTTGTTGGTTTATTATCTAATGTAGCAATGGCTTCAACTACATATACTTTCAAAAAAAGTGATACTTTATGGAGTTTGTGCCAAAAGTACTATTCTAATC
Organism: Candidatus Rifleibacteriota bacterium; assembly: GCA_905236865.1. Lineage (GTDB taxonomy): Bacteria > Muiribacteriota > Ozemobacteria > Ozemobacterales > Ozemobacteraceae > RUG334. The sequence continues at coordinate 8,087 of CAJOQX010000381.1, read as the reverse complement.
CGACTTTGCATTTGGTTTTAGCTGAAATTAATGGTATAAGAAATCCAAGAAGTATAAAAGATGGAATTTTAATCATAATTCCTAGTAAAGACGAGATTGAAAGAATAGCTAATGAAAAAGATGAATATATGAGAAAAAGATTAATATCTCAAATAGATGGAATTGATAAAGTTACTACAAAAGAAAAATATGAAGCCAAAAAGGTTATTGTTCCAGTTGAAAATCCTTTTGACGAAGAAGTAGAACTTGCTTCTGAATCAAAAAAGAAATAAAAAAAATTATAGAGTAAAAAAATCCCCCAAAACTTAAATTTTAAGTTTTGGGGATTTTTTTTTACTCTATAAAATCAACCAAGAACAGGAATGAAATAATTGCGATAATTTTTTTCTGAAGTCATTAGTTTTTCTCCTTTGGTAGTCAATATGTTATGAATTATTATTGAACCGATATTAAATAATTAGCAATATTCGTGCCAATTATATATAAATTAAAGATAATTCACTATTTTGTTGTCTAATTTAGCTAACAGAGTTTACTCTAGTTAGGTCACCCTTTCGGCACTACGTGCCACTTCCCCTCTAGGGTAAGCTTTAGGACATCTTCTAACCTATCATTTTTCACCTACCATGCCAAGCTTCGCTTGGCAATACCACACACCACATAAAGTTTTGATGAGTTACAATAACTACAACAAAAACTTAAACCATTGTTTAAAAAGTACACAGTAGCAAGAGTTGTTGCTTTATTTTTTATCACACTTGACGAATAATTATTTGAAGTGTATTATTTTTAATTATGTAATCGTAGTAATAAGGCTATAAAATGAATTCATGTGTTTTAGGCGAAGTAAATATATTTACTGGTTACAGCTATATAGGTAGCTGTAGAGAATTTGTTTGGAAACAAGGTGATATTATCAATGGCAAGCAAATGCCATCTCATTTTTATTTTAAAGGCTTAAAACTAGAATATGATGTAGAAGCTTTGATTATCCGCAAAGACTTATATTTACAAACAAAAGAAAATAAAGAATACATTGTTAAAGATTTCGAACTTGATATAGCTGATTTTGATAATATTACAGGCAGTGCAAAAGAATTAGAACTAGTCTTTGAAAAATTCCCGGAAATGAAAAGCATTACCGCTGGTGAACAGGTAATAGTCAATAAAAAGACACAAGTTGCTGCCTTTAAAGCCGTTTCAGATGTTATTCACAACGTTAAGAATGGTCATGCTATAGATACGGCATCAACAAACGAAGTATCTAAAACTTTGGTTAATGATGTACTTGCTGCTCCTGATGCTATAATGAACTTGATGGATATTAAGTCTTTCGATGACTATACTTTTACTCATAATATAAATGTTGCGACTATTTCTTTATTTATAGGAGAAGCATTAGGTTTATCACAAGAAGATTTAAATGATTTAGGCACAGGTTGCTTGCTACATGATGTTGGAAAAATTAATATTCCTATTGAAATTCTAAATAAAAATGGTAAGCTTACAGATTCTGAATTTGCTCAAATGCAATCACATCCTGCAAAAGGTTATGAAATTCTTCAGCGATCACGCAATATAACAGAAAGAGCAAGAAAAGTTTCGTTAGAACATCATGAAAAATTTGATGGTTCTGGTTATCCTAATAAAATTAAAGGTGAATCTATCAGTTTATTTGGAAGAATATGTGCTGTAGCTGATGTATATGATGCTCTTACCACTGATAGGCCTTATCGTGTTGCGATGCAGCCCTACGATGCAATGAAAATTTTAGTTGCTGGTATCGATAAACACTTTGATCCTATTATTCTCAATACTTTTATTAGAAAGTTTTCAATATATCCAGCTGGAAGTTTAGTAAGGTTAAATGATGGGTCTGTAGCTTTGGTATTAAGAAATAATCCAAAGGCAGTTATTAGACCAGTTATTAAGATTATTACAAATTCAAAAGGTCGTCATTTGAAAGAAAGAGTTGAAGTAGACCTGCTAACTAATAAAACATTATTTATTACAGGTCCAGCTGAACGTTCTGTTTTAAACGTTACTTCTAAGACAGGGTGAAACGGAAAGGTGAGAGATGATAGTTAAGAGATGAGATGTAAGAGCCTATGGTTCACATAGTAGGTGAGGGGAACAAAAAAATGAGATTTTCCAGACTAAAACCAATAATAATTGTCCTAATATTTTTTTCCCTTTTAATTACCTGTTATGCTCATAATTTCGAGTCAGAATCATTATTTGGAATAGAAGAACCAGAAGAATATAGAAATCCAAATATAAATGCGAATAAAAAAGTTATAGACAATAAACCAATAATCCCAAAACCTGTAGGTGGTTATGGCTTTTTAAATGTTGTTGTAGAAAGCATAGAAGCACTAAATCATTCAGTAATTTCGAAAAAAGCCGAAAGAGTAGAATTATGGCTAGGTCATTTATTGCTATATAGGTTGAATAAAGATGATCTGAATGTAAGAGATTATAAAACTAGTAGAATTTTTGAATTTCCCTCAATAGAATTAAAAACTGGTTATCATTTTATTTCTATAAGACTTTTTAAAACAGGATTTCTTTGGAAACAAGAAAAATATCACGAAGAAATATATCAAGTTGGTATTCATGAAGGAAAAAGAACAACTCTAAGAAAGAAAATACCTTTTTTAAATTGGTGAATATTTTTGGAACTTTTTAAATATAAAATTGTCTAAATAAAATGAATAAACAAGAAGAAACTAAAGAATTATTAGAGATAATAAAAAATGGCGATAAAAATTCATTCGATAAACTAGTTTCATTACATGAAAAAGATGTTTATCGAGTTTGCCATAGATTCTTTAATAATGAGGAAGATGCTCTTGATGCCACTCAAGAAGTTTTTATCAAGGTATATCGTTACCTAGATAAATTTGAAGAAAGATCTTCTTTTACAACATGGCTATATAGAATAGCTGCAAATACTTGTCTGACAATTGCTGAAAACAAGAAAAAAGAAAAAGAAGGACTTCTTCAAACTATGATAAGCTGGTGGAATTCTTTTTACCAGCCAACACCAGAAGAAATAGTTCTTGATGGAGAAAATAGAGTAATTAACCATAAGATTGTGACTGATAATATCGCTAAAATACCTGAAATCTATAGGATTCCGTTAATATTAAAAGATATGGAAGGAATGTCATTAGATAAAATTAGCGAAGTTCTTGATGTTCCCTTAGGAACAGTTAAATCTCGATTAAATCGAGGGAGAGCTATGTTGCATGATAAGATAGTCGCAAGAGGGAATTGATAGACGTGAGGCTAAAACCTCTTGTTGTAGGTAATAGATTAGTTATTGCGAAATTGGAGTAAATTATGAAAAAGTGTAATATATATTTAAATTTCGTGAACTCAGATAATTTTGATGATAGTGATAATCAAGCTTTTAAAGATGTATTGGCACATTCTGAACAATGCACAGATTGTTCCTTTGATAGAAAGATTAGAGAAAATATGCTCTGCCAACTAGCAAATACTCCAGAGCCTAATTACCCAACAAACCTCCATGAAATTGCCTTCAATGACGCTATTGATAAGAAAACTGAATCTAAAATAGATACAGATTGGTTAAGTAACCTTATTATAGGTTCTTTAAAACCTATTGAAATTGGTGTTTCATTTGCTTGCATAATAATGTTTGTTTTTTTGTTTCAAATTAACCATAGTTCTGATAACAGTTTAGTTGTTTCTGAAAATAATCAACCAACTGGATTACAAAAAATGAAAATTTTAGAAGCTAATGAAAACATTAGCGAAGATGGTTTACAAAAAGTTTCGTCTGAAGAAGTTAAAGAGTTTCTTGCTAAACTAGAAGAATTTCAAAGGCTTCACCCCGAAAGTAAAACTTCAGTAGAAAGAAATAGACCTATAATTAGGTTGGTTGGGGATAAGAGATAAGAGTGTAGGGGTTAGCAAAAACCAGTTTATTGAAATAAGAATTGAGAAAAAAAATAAGAGGAGAAATAATGAAAAAAGAATTAATAAAAAATATTGTAATTATAATCTTTTCTTTATGTTTATGTTGTTGTAAATCTTATGCTGCCTCTTCTGATTTATTTGGTACAACTTTGATTGCAGATATTTCAGATCAGGTTAGTCCATCAGTAGTTGCTATAGAATCAATTCACTACATAAGAACTAGATCTTATGGTTCAGGCGACCCATTTTTTGATAGATTTTTCAGTCACCTTTTTGATGATGATTTCACTGGTTCTAATAATGTAATACCTCAAAAAGGCAGTGGTTCTGGAGTTGTAATTTCAAAAGATGGTTATTTATTGACTAATGAGCATGTCATATCAAGTGCCGATGAAATTCTTGTTAAATTTGGCAATGGTAATTCTTATAAAGCAAAAATAGTGGGAAAAGATAAAGCTAGTGATTTAGCTGTTTTAAAAATAGAAGCAGAAAATTTATCTTATGTAAACCTAGGAGATTCTGAAAAAGTTAGAGTAGGAGAATGGGTTATTGCTATTGGTAATCCATTTGGGTTAGGTATTACTGTAACTTGTGGTGTTGTTTCAGCTATAAAACGTGATTTATCTATAGATAAACAAACAAATTATAGAGATTTAATTCAAACAGATGCGTCTATTAATCCAGGAAATTCAGGTGGTGCTTTAATTAATACCAAAGGGGAATTAATAGGTATTAATACAGCTATTATTCCATCTGGACAGGGTATTGGTTTTGCAATTCCTGTTAATAGAGCAAAAAGAATTGTTGATGATTTAATAAAATTCGGAAAAGTAAAGAAAATTTCAGCGGGTCTAATAGTTCAAAATATAACAAAGGAACTTGCAGAATATTTTAATGTTCCACAAGAAGGAGTATTGATTTCATCTGTTGCTGAAGGTTCTATTTCGGCAGATGCAGGCTTAGTTCCTAGTGATATTATTACTATGATTGATAATACAAAAATAAAGGATGTTTCATCTTATGAATCCGCACTTGAAAAATATTCTATAGGACAAACTGCAGTATTAAAAATTTACCGTAAAGGTAAATTGACTAATGTAAAAATAAAATTTAAAGAAACTAAGGCTTCTCAAAATTCACTTGGTATTGAAGTTAAAACTGTTTCTGAAAACCTTATAAATAAATATGATTTGTACATCGAACAGGGGGCTGTAATTGTAGATATTACAACTGAATCTGCTGCTTATAAAGCAGGGTTAAGAAATGGTGATGTAATAATCCAAATTGGAAATAAAAATATTTTAAATGAAGTAGATTTTGATAAAGCTACTAAAAAATTATCTAAAGGAGATTCAATAATATTAAGAATTGTAAGGAGTAATAAAGTTGTCAGACTTATGCTTAAAATATAGTTTTTAATGTATTTGTTTTCTAATTTTATATTTTTTTTATTGAAATAAAAAAAATATATTGAATTTCTAAGATTTACTTTATATAATCATAAACAATGATACTCATCGGAGGGCATACAAATGCAATTAGTTGATGTTTTAAAGGAAAATATGATTTTCCTTAATTTTGAAGCAACAAACAAAGAAGAAGCTATTGAAAAATTTATTAATTCTTTAGAAAAAACTGGCACTATTAAAGAACCAAATGCGCTAAAAGACGCTCTCCTTGAACGTGAAAAATTAGGAACTACAGGTGTTGGTCAAGGTATTGCAATGCCACATGCACGTTCAAGTGCTATTAAAGATTTAACCGTGGCTTTTTTTAGAAGCGATAAAGGAATAGACTTTAAAGCAATGGATTCTGAACCTGTTCATTTGGTATTCTTGCTTTTAGCTCCAGTAACTGCTGGTGGTCCATACTTAAAACTTCTTGCAAAGATTTCAAGATTACTAAGAGGTGATGATTTTAGAAAATCTTTAATGGAAGCCAAGGATGTTTCAACTGTATTACAGATTATCCAAGACAACGATTGATTAGGATAGAGAATTGTTAAATCTGAAGAAAACTTGTATATTGACCCTGCTTATATTTTTTGGTGCAGGGTTTTCATTTTTAGATGATTTTGATTTCTCTTTTAAAAAATTGTCTATTGCTGAAGCAGCAAGAAAGAGCAAAAAGTCTTCAAATAAAAAGAAATCAGAAAAGAAAACTGATGTTGAAAAATCAGATAATTCATCTAATGATGATGACCTACTGTTAATGGATAATGAAAAAGCAAAAAGCTATATGCCTGATATTTTTCGTTGTCCAGATTGTGGTTATGAGCAAGATGAAGAAGGTTACTGTCCAGACCACACAACTTTAGAATTGGTTAAAGTAATATCTAAAGATAATAATCCATTAGCTCCAAAAGAACTTGATGGAAACGAAGATATTCTAGTTGATGTTCCTTTAAACATAAATTTTAAAAGAGATGAACTAGAAAAAATGAAAAATGAAAATTTAACTGCTTCAGAATCAAAAAAAATTACTACTAATTCTGAGAAATCTACCTCTAAGTCTTCTAAAAAATCAAAAAAGAGTAAAAAATAATATGAAAACATCTTTAAAAAAGCTTTCTATTATAATTAGTATAATTGGTTCTATTTCTATATCTAATGCTATATTTGGTGCTGTAGGAGATTCTGGCATTGTTAAAGGAAGTTATGTAAATCTTCGCTCAGAACCAAAATTTCAATCTCAAATTATTGGAAAAAAACATAGGGGTGATACATATACTATTGTTTTTGAACAAGCTAATTGGTTAAAAGTATTGTTTTCTGATAATATGGAAGGTTGGATTTATAGAACTCTTATAGAATCACCTAATGATAATGGAACAATTGAGACAGTTACTATTACTACTACTAATAATAATAAAGAAGAAAAAAAAGTAGAAAATCCAATAACTGATAAAAAAACTAAAGTTAAAAAAAATGAAAAGATTGAAAAAAAATCTGAAGAAAAACCAGATGAAAAACCTCTAATAAAAACTTATAAACCAGAAAATCTACCTGAAGTTATAGAGTTTTCAGGTTCAGCTGAAGAACTTTACAATGAAGCAATTAAGTTATATGAATTAAGAAAATATTCTGAAGCTCTTGAAAAAAATAAAGCTGCTAGTAAAAAAGCTCCTAAAAATGCAGAAATACTTAATAATATAGGTAATTGCCAATTTAAACTTGGTCGTATAGAAGAGGCATTAGAATCTTGGAAATCAGCTTTAAAAATTGCTCCTAGATCTGGAAAAATATGTAATAATCTAGGAATTGCTTATTATCAGCTCGACAAGAATGATGATGCTATCGAGTATTATAAAAAAGCTATAATGTTTGAACCTGATTTTTCAGATCCATATTATAATATTGCTTCTGTGTATGGTTTTACAGGAAAATTCGATGAAGCATTAAAATATTATAGAAAATATTTGGAATTTAATCCTGATGATATAATGAAAAAACTAACAGATGAAAAAATTGCATATTGCGAAAGGCAGTTAAACAATAAGTCATCAAAATAAAGATATTATATATAAAAAAAAGCCAAATTTTTAAATTTGGCATTTTTTTATTTTTAAAGAAGATTATATATGATAGAAATTTCTTATCTATTTTTATTGTATATAATCTTTATTGAAAACAAAAACAGAATCAGCTTTTGTTTTAACTAAAAGCTTGTTTTCAAATAATGCTAGAGAGTCTTCCATTAGTTCACCATTTACATGACCAACCCATTTTACGCTTTGACTCCCATAATGGAGGCAGAAAATAACACCATCTTGTGTGCCAATGTACATTGTTTTATCAACAAAAACAGGTTTTGTTACAAAAGTCCTATTTTTACATGAAAAAATTAATCTTGTTATTCCTTCATCGGGCTTAACTAAATATATATTTTCTCTATGAGCATAAATACAATTATTATTATCTTGAACTATAGGATAAATATCTGATTTATTAGGTAATGCATTTATTCTATTTACTATTTTTCCAGCATCTAACTCTACTTGATAAAAAAGTCCATCATCTGTAATAAAATGAGCCATTCTTTCATTACACCAAACAGGATTATTTACTGAAAATATATCATTATGAGCTTTGTGAATAACGTGTCCATCTTTATAACCTAATGTAATTATTTCCCCAGTT
>CAJOQX010000380.1 GCA_905236865.1 Candidatus Rifleibacteriota bacterium | reverse complement strand
TTTTTAATTTAATCAATTAACCCAATATTTATAGACCTATTGAAATTGGTTGAGAATACATATTTGTTAGAGATGAGAGATAAGAGAACTAGCTAATATTCAATAGTTTTTTATATAGACATTCTCTATTCTCTTATCTCTAACCTCTAATCTCTTCTCCTTAATCTCTTTGATATTATATATTGATTTTTACTAATTTTTCCACTAGCAAATTATTAATTTTTTTTAACCAAGTAAATCATCTCATGGTCAACTCAAAGCAATCAGTTGCTTTTGTTCTTTTAAAATTCTTTTCATAATCTGTGTGTCGACAGTTGTGTCTGTAGGTAAAGCTGATTTATCTTCAAAAGCTAAGATTCTTAAGTAGAGGTCAGGGTCTATCGATGTTAAGAAATCTTTTTCTTCTATAATTGCTGTGGCAAGGGATGCTTCTTCAAGACAACCAGCTTCTTTTGCTTTTATAAGCATAGCAGCAAGTCTTGGTTCGGTAGGAATGTTATTTATTTTTTTGCCAAGTTCTGTAATTATACCATTATTATCAATGGCACCAAGCATTGTTAGCAGTTCTATTGAATGTTTGATGCTTTCTTTGCTAGGGCTTTCAAACCATTTAAAATTGGATGGATTATTTATACCCCAAGAATAAAGCTCTAATATAAATGAAGTTGGATCTGCACGAAGTATTTCAGGTATTTCATTATCCGCAAAATTTTCAAATTCTGCTTTGCTATATAGTCTTATGGCTCTGCCTGCTTTTAATCTTCCAGCACGACCAGCACGTTGTTTTGCAGAAGCTTTGCTTATCCTCACCATTTCCAATCTGTTTAAACCTGATTCGGAATTATATTGGTTCTGTCTTGCATAACCTGTGTCTATAACAGTTGTGATACCTTCGATAGTTAATGAAGTTTCAGCGATGTTTGTGCTTAGAATGATACGAGGTTTGGTTATTGCTGTAGAAAGATGTCTAGTTAACACATTTTGTTGGTCTGCAAGATTCATAGAGCCGTGAAGTGTTAAAATATCATGAGTTTGCCAAAGGTTGAATGATTCTAAGTAATCTTTAACTTTGTTTATTTCACCAATTCCAGGCAAAAATACAAGATATTCTTCCTTTTTATCGCTTGAAGTGACTATTTCATAAATTGCTTTAGCTGCATTGTCAAAATAGTTTCTACCAACACCAATAGACATATATTCGACATAAACAGGGTATAAAAAGCCTTTTCCACTAATGACTTCTGAATTGTCTATATAAGATCTAATTTGCTCTGTATCAATGGTGGCAGACATCACCATTATTCTTAAATCAGGGCGAACATCTTTTTTTATTTCCATACAGAGAGCAAGACCCAAATCGGCATGAATACTTCTTTCATGAAATTCATCAAAAATAACCAAACCAACATTTTCTAAAAAAGGGTCTTTTTGTATTCTTTTAGTTAAAATTCCCTCTGTTAAAACTTCAATTTTAGTTGATGGTTTAATATTAGAACTGAATCTAACTGAATAACCAATCTTTTTCCCAAATTCAGAACCATCAATTTCTGACATTCTGTTGGCTATAGCTACAGTTGCAACTCTTCTTGGTTGTAGCATTACAATCTTTTTACCATCAAGCCAAGGTTCATTCATTAAAGCTAATGGAACAACAGTCGACTTGCCTGCTCCTGGTTCGGCAGTCAATATTATGTTTTTATTGGTTGTTAGATACTTTTTTATTACATCTAAACTAGATTCTATAGGAAAAACCATATTTATAATCCATCTGCTTTTTTAAAAATAATGTCTTGTCTAATACCATTACATCCTGTGGTATTCCATTTGACTACAAACTTTAAAGAAGGAGATACTTTTATTGCACTTTTCTTTTTACGCATAATTTTTAATTAATCTTTATTGTTTAATATCAAGAGTCAAAATTCCTATTTTTTTACTTATTGCGTTGCATAGTTCTTCACTATCTAAAATTAATCCAGATGGAGCTTTGGGATTTACTGTTACAGCAATTAGATTAATTGGATTTTGTACATATAGATTTACACCCCGTCTTGTAATGTCATTTAAAAGTTGAGACTCAATCAAAAACCTTGTGCCGTCTTCTGCAATTAGTTTTAAGCACTTTATAGTTTGTTGAGAATTAAGTATTTGCTTTATAAGTCTTGATGTTATAGCACCTTTAAAGAAAATTGTTTTATTGTTTTTTAAGTCAGACAATATTTTATTTGTTTCTTCTTCGTTAAGAGTATCTACTATTTGAGTTATACTAGAAAAGTCTGAATATTTAGGTAAAGTCAATAAATTAGCAAAATGTATTGTTTCTTCGACTATTTTATCAATACTATTGGAAAAAGCTGCTCCAGTTGATAAAATACAAGCATCTGAAAACGATATTGCTGCTGTTGACTTTCTACTTAAAGCTCCATCAATTAATATTTGTTCTGCTCCGAATCTTTTTAATTGTTTTACTGTTTCTTCCATTTGAGAACGAGTTGAAGGTCCTGCAATTTGTGCATAACCGTCACTTAACGCTTTTACAATTATTATTTCTCCCATAGGAGAACTAAAGCCAGTATAAGAAAGAAGCTCTTTTGTAAAATCACAGTATGGAAGTAAACCGTCAGCAGTAGCTATTAAAGTGTTTTTGCTCACATAAATAACAGGTTTTTCTGTGCCTGTTACTTGGTCAGTAGACTCTCCATCATAGCCAATAGAAGTTATACCCCTGATTTTATTTGTTTTTTCAGATAAAATAGCATTTAAGACAGTAGTTTTACCTGTATTTTTTGCTATACCAGTGATAGCAATGCAATTATATTGATCAATTTTTTCTAGAAAACTTTTTAGCATAAAGGTTTTCTTTTATAATGGTTAAAGCATTATTTAAGCATTTTAGGGTTTGTTAAGCTACCATGAAAATTGCAGTAGATTTCTCCAGGTCCAAGCAATTCTTCACCATGGTATTCACAAGATGTATTTGGTTTTATTATTTGGTCTATATAGTTATTATTAATTAAGGTTTTTATATCTAATGTATCCATCTTTTTATTCTTGTTTTTTCCTTTGTCGATAACTCTATTATAGGTGTTTTCGTTATTTTTATTGTAATTGTTTTCAATATCTCTATTATATTTATTAACTGCTTCTTGCAACATTTTCATATTGAAAAAGCAAGCAAGTTGTATACATTCCTTAACTAATGTATTGATTTTTTTGCTATCGTTACACGGAGTTCTAACGAATTCTTGCATCTTAGGAGAATTAAAAAAGTTATATAAATGTGTATCTGTTTCTTTGTCTGTTTCCCCTTTTATTGCTTTTATAGTTAGAAAACTATTTATTATAGCAATTGCTATTATTATTTTCCCTATTTTAGTAAATCTTTTTATGTTGTTAATAAACATTTTTCTTTCCTTTCATTATTATAAAAGTCGGGTTTTTGCTGTTTCTACAGCAGCTTTAGAAATATCGCAACCAAAAAAAGTTCTATTTAGCTGTTTGGCTGCAACAAGTGTTGTCCCACTACCACAACAGAAATCACCTACTAAATCTCCTTCGTTAGTTAGAGCAGAAATCAAACGAATAAGTAGTGCTAAAGGTTTTTGAGTTGGGTAACCAATTCTTTCACTAGACATTGGATTTACTATTGGAATATCCCAAACATCGTCAACAGGTGTACCAAGTGGGTTCGGCATATATTTCTTTCCTGCCGCTGAAACTATTCCTCCTTTGGCAAAACCAGATGTTTCTTTATATGGAATTCTAACAGCATCTAAATTGTACACAGGTTTTCCACTTTTTCCACATTTAGCATACCATAACAAAGTATCATGTTTACAAGAAAACCTTCTTTTAGAGCGACCTCCACCAGTATAATGCCAGATTATTTCATTCATAAAACAGTTTATACCATAAATTTCATCTAGTATTATTTTTGCATAATGAGAAGCTCGCCAATCAAGATGAAGAACAAAACTACCATTTTCGCAAATAAGCTGATAAAGAGCTTCCAATCGCTCTTTAAGCCATGGTAAATAACTTTTCAAATTTCCTTTCCAGCGGTCATCGTAAACTAAACCTTCTTTTGTTCCAACCTGTTCTTTACCAGTAAGAAAAGGCGGATCGATGTAAATTAACCTGAAAGAATTTTTCTCTAATTTTTTGGAAATATCTAACATATCTCCTTGTAGAATTTTATTTTTTAAATCTTGATTTAGCATAATTTTTTAGGAATAAGTCATCTATTCTTCTAAAGCTAGATTTAGAGTATTTCTAAAATCTATGGTTTTTTTAGCATTAATGATTAAATCTTTAAGTTGTTTTCCAGACAACTGTTGTTCTGCATCTGATAATGCTACTTTTGGATTATAGTGCATTTCTACTTCGAGTCCATCGCATCCAGCTATTATAGCGGCAAGACTCATTGGTTCAACCAACTCTCGACGACCAGTGGCATGAGATGGGTCAACTATTACAGGTAAATGAGTCAGTTCTTTTAAAGCGGTTACTGAACTTAAATCTAATGTGTTTCTTGTGAAAGTTTCAAATGTTCTTATACCTCTTTCACAAAGAATTACTTTATTATTACCACCCTTAAGAATATATTCTGCACTGTTTAGCCATTCTTCAAGAGTTGCATTCATACCGCGTTTTAAAAGTACAGGTTTGTTGGTTTTGCTTACTTCTGTTAGGAGAGTAATATTCTGCATATTTCTAGCTCCTATTTGAAGTATATCTGCATATTCTGAAACTAAAGAAACATCCCTAGTGTCAATAATTTCAGTTACAATAGGCATTTTGTAAAATCTACCTGCTTTGCTAAGATATTCCAATCCTATTTTCCCTAAGCCTTGAAAAGAGTAAGGGGAAGTTCTTAGTTTATACGCTCCACCACGAAGCATATTAGCACCTGCTTCGAAAGCTAATTTTGCAGATTCCATTATCTGTTCTTCTGATTCTACACTGCATGGCCCTGCAATAAAGAGGAAGTCTTTGCCTATTTCAACAGAATCAACTTTAAAAGTAGTTTTCTTTCTATTTTCTGTTATTGTAACTAATTTTAAGGCTTTTATATTTAATTCTTCGTTGGAATCTACTGTGAACATATTTTTTAAGTTAATTCTATTCCTATTTTTTTAATGTGAATCTACAAATTTATGATTGTAAAATGGAAGTATAACACTAAAAATAATAAAAACCAAATAGTTGTTTGTGGTTTTTTATGAAAAAGGAACTGAAAAAGATTGGTCTATTATCTACAAAATTCAGATATAGATTTATTTTTATGATTCTAAAGATTAGAACTACATCGGTTACTCTTGTTGCAGTATCAGAATAATCATTTTTATATGTTTAATACATTACTTTTTGTCGATGAAGTAATAATATAATCTTTAGGGGTTGGAATAATATGGATAACAAGAAAATATTGAAAACATTATCTATTTCTGCTTTTTGTTTATTAGCATCTCAATATTCT
>CAJOQX010000379.1 GCA_905236865.1 Candidatus Rifleibacteriota bacterium | reverse complement strand
TCAAAACCAACTAAAAAGACTAACAAAGTTTTCTACCGATTTTAGAACTAAAGCTAAGATAAACCAAAAGCTTTATTTAAAAAGTGGTTACGATAAAGGGCACTTGTGCCCAAATTCAGCAATAGCCGCTCGTTATGGTAGAGAAGGACAAAAAGAAACTTTTTTAATGTCTAATATTAGTCCACAAACTCCAGAATTAAATAGAAAGGTTTGGGAACGTCTAGAACGTTTAGAAGAAGCTTATGCTAATAAATTCGGAGGTATATGGGTAATTACAGGTCCAATTTTCGACCAGCATATTGAGCTACTTGGAAGACAAGTTGAAATACCAGATGCTTTTTATAAAATTTTAATAGATGAAGATAAAGGTAGACTAAGAGTTTTACCTTTCATTTTTCCTCAAAGGGTGACAGGTAAAGAGATTCTTAACGATTATCTTACCACAGTTGATGAAATAGAAAGGAGAACTGGGCTTGACTTTTTTACCCCAATGGATGATGAGTATGAAAAGAAGTTGGAATCATATTTGCCTAAGAAAACTATGTGGAAGTAGCACAAGGAGACTAAAATGAATAGAGAGAAAGAAAACCTAACTTTATTAGGTAATAAAAACACCAAATATAAAAGTGATTATGCACCAGAAGTGCTTGAAACTTTTACCAATAAACACATCGATAATGATTATTTTGTTAAATTTAACTGTCCTGAATTTACCAGTCTATGTCCAATTACTGGTCAACCTGATTTTGCTAATATCACAATTTCTTATGTGCCAGATATTAAAATGGTGGAAAGTAAGTCTTTGAAGCTATATCTTTTTTCTTTCAGAAATCATGGCGATTTTCACGAAGATTGCGTAAATATCATTATGAAAGATTTGATAAAATTGATGGAACCTAAGTATATAGAAGTATGGGGTAGATTTACTCCACGAGGAGGAATTTCTATCGACCCTTATTGTAATTATGGCAAACCTGGTACTAAATGGGAAGAAGTGGCTTGGAATAGAATGGCTAATCATGATATGAATCCTGAGTTAGTTCAAGCAAGAATATGATTAAGATTTAAGATAGTAAAACAATTAACTTATATTTAAATATTTATGTTTTCTAAGCTATTTTACAAAATCAATTCTTTATGGTATAAATTTTCATATTGATATATTGAGGATTTTTGATGAAAGAATTTATATGGAAATGGCTTTTTTGGGCTTCAGTAGTCTTTTGTTCTATGTTAGTGGCTAGTCTATTGATTGCTTATTTGCTATATACTACTGCTCCATCAAACGAATACACGCCTATTTTTGCATCTGCTTTCGGATTTGCTATTGGTTTTTTTGGATTAGGTGGAACAATATTCTTTCTATTCGATAAATTATCAAATATGGAACCAATTATTAAAGATGTTGATAACCAATATTTCAATATAGCAATAAAGGAGTTGCCGTTTTTATTTTTTGCTCTATTATATTTCTTTTCATTAGCTGTATATATGGGAATTTTTATGATGGTTCTGAATTATGTTAAGAACAGTTGCGTATGATATTCGGAAAAATAAAAAAGTTTATTAGAAAATTAGATAGATTTCAATTATTGTCAATACCTGTATTGTTGGTGTTGATTTATTTCTCATTTGATTTTCAGAAAAATGATATAAACATTGGTGTGGTGCTTCCTTTATCGAAGGATTTTTCTGTAAGAGCTCAAAGTCATTTGAAAGGAATAAAACTAGCTGTTAGGCATATTAATGAATTAGGTGGTATTAATAACTGTAAAGTTGTTCTTAGAGTAAAAGATTCTGATAACACCGATTTGGCAGAATCTATTAGAGATCTTATTTATAAAGATAAAGTTTCTTTGATTCTAGGTGGTTTTACTTCAAAAGAAACAAGGGTTATTCAATATATTTCAGAAAAAGCTCTTGTTCCTTTTATAACAGCTATTTGTACTCATTTTGAAACTGCAAAATCTGCCAATTATACTTTTAGAACAATTACTGATGATCAGCAACAATTTGAAGCGTTATCTGCTCATTCTGCGAATCGTTTTCAATCTAAAATGCCTGCTATAATTTATGATAGCGACTTATATGGCGAAGAAAGTGCAAAACGATATGCAGAAATATGTTCTAAACATTTCCAACAAGTAGCTTTCCCTTTTCTTTCATATAAAAAGGGAACTTTTAATTTTAGAGAACAGCTTGGAAATCTTTTCAAATTCAATCAAAAACCAGATTCGTTAGTGATTTTAGCACCTGCTGGTGATTCCGCTTTGATAGTAAGACAAGCTAGGGAAATGGGTTTTGATAAGCCTATACTTGGAGCTAATCAGTGTGCTTCTAGTGAGTTTATTCATTTAGCTGGTATTTTCTCAGAATCAATTGTTACCACTTTGCCTTATAATCCAAGAGCAGGTGGTCAAAAATTTGATAAATTTTTAAACGAATTTCGAGCAACTTATGGGTATAAAGCTGATTCAGATGCCGCTACTGGTTACGAAGCTATGATGATTATTACACTAGCTATGAAAACCATGACTGAGAAAAATATAAGTCTTAGAGATGCATTGGCATCTTTTCATGTTTGGGACAGCATAATAGGTTCGGGTGGCTTCGATAGTAAAGGTAACCAAGTTAGACCTGCTGAAATTGCAATTATAAAAGAAAAACAAGCGATACCTATTTCTATGGAGGAATTGTTTTGATTAATAATCCTCATGAAAACAGAAGAAATCATTTTGCTATAACCAAAACAGTAACTACTGTATTTGTTACCATTTTAGTTCTTTCTATAATTCTGTATATTATAAAATCTACAAGCCGAAAAAAAATAGATAGTCTTCAAATTTCTCAATATAAGGCTTTTTCACAAAACTCTCAAGATTCAGATAAAATTAATGAGAAAGAAAAGATAACTCATTTTTCATCTGATAGTAGAAGACAGAAAAACATATCAATAGCTTTTAGTCAGCTAATGCCCACACCTCCTGTCAACGATATTAAGATTGACCAATATAAAAGAGTTTGGATTGCAACTGAAAAAGGTGTTTATAAGATAGAAAATGATGAGCTTACTTCTTTTACTACAGAAAATGGAAAATTCCCTTTTGCTCAAGCTACTTGTATTGAGTTTGATGGAAAAAATATCTGGGTTGGTGGTTTGTATGGAATTTCTGTTTATAAAGAAAATGGCAAGTTTGTTAGTCTTACACCATATTTTGCTCTTCCCTCCAATGTTGTTTGGGATATTCTATGGGATGGTGAACAGTTATGGGTTGCTACTCAAAAAGGGGTGGCTTTTTATAAATCATTAAAGATAGATAATATTTTAAATGGGGTGTTGTTTAGTAACAAAACAGAAGATAATGCTACAAAAGTTTTAAATTCATCTACTACAAATAATGGGTTGAGAAGTTCGTGGTGTACACAAATAGCAAGATATTACAATTGGCTTGCTGTTACCCATGATAATGGTTTGAGTATTTTAAATTTAGGCTTTCCTGGAGCAGATCCTAGATCTTGGAAGAATATCGATCATGCAAAATCTTCTATTTCACGACCTATTCAAGATATGATTTTCGATGGAAAGAATATTTGGTTGGGAACTCCTACTGGCCTAATGATGATTAACACTTCTCTAAGGGATTTTGATAGCCGTTTTTCTTCTGAAATGATTAGTTTTTCTGAACTTCACGGTTTGCCTTCAAACAATATCAAATCGATGGTTTATCATAAAAACACAATTTGGTTAGGAACCGATAGAGGTTTGGCTAGAATTCGGAATAATCAAATTCAGACTATTTCTGATTTATCAGGGAAAAAACCTGAAATTATTAGAAAAGTTGCTATTCAAGGTGATGCTGATAATATCACTCTTTTATGGATAGGCACTGATTTTGGTGTACAATTCATTAATACTCAAATGGCGGATTAATATGCAAGAAATTAATGAAAAAATAGAGAATTTACGTAAACAGATACGAAGACACGAATATCTATATTATGTCAAATCTGATCCTGAAATATCTGATACAGAATTTGATATGTTGCTAAAAGAATTAGAAAAACTTGAACAAGAACATCCAGAATTGATAACACCTGATTCACCAACACAAAGAGTAGGTGGGGCTGTAACTTCATTTGAATCTATAAATCATAGAGTTCCTATGTTAAGCATCGAAAATTCATATTCGATTAATGATATAACTGATTGGGTAATTAGGTGTGAAAAACAGTTGAATCGTTCGCCTTTTCCTGTAGTTGCTGAATTAAAAATAGACGGCGTATCTGGTTCCTTTAATTACAATAATGGTCATTTGGTAACGGGAGCTACAAGAGGAGATGGACAAAAGGGAGATTTGATTACCAGCAATGTCAAAACTATAAAATCTCTTCCTTTATCAATTGACTCAAAACTTGATATTGACGTAAGAGGAGAAATTTATACTCCGAAAGCTGTGTTGATAAAACTAAATGATAAACGTATGAAGGAAGGATTAGATCCTTTTAAGAACTGCAGAAATCTTACTTCTGGAACAATAAAATCGCTAGACCCAGCTGTAGCTTCTGAAAGAAAGCTTGGGGTAATGGTTTATGGTATTGCTCAAGCTAGAGAATTAGGCTTTAAGAAACATTCAGAAGCTTTAAATTTCCTTCAAAAAGAAGGTTTCAAACTAAATGAAAGAATTCAAATCTGCAATTCATTAGAAGAAGTAAGGGCATTTATAGACAAAATAGATGCTGAAAGAAATAATTTTGAATTTGATATAGATGGATTGGTATTCAAAATTGATGATTTAGACAAACAAGAAGAACTTGGTTCAACAGCAAAAGCGCCTAGATGGGTTATAGCTTATAAATTCCCTCAACCAAGAGCCAAATCCAAATTGCTAAAAGTAGAGTGGCGTGTTGGTCGTTCACGCATTACTCCAGTAGCTTGGATAGAACCCGTAGAACTCTGTGGAACAACTGTTTCTAGAGCTAGTCTTCATAATATTGACCAAATAAGAGAAAAAGACATTAGACTTGGCGATAATCTCTTAGTAGAAAAAGCTGCTTATATCATTCCTTATGTTGTGGCTTCTGTAAAAGAAGATAGAGCAGGAAACGAACAAGTAATAGAACCACCTGAATTCTGTCCAATTTGTGGAGGTAAGACAACTACAGCAAAGGATGATGAAGACGGTTCAACAATAGTAAGGTGTGACAACGAAAACTGCTTTGGTGTAAAAGCTAGAAAGACTACCCATTTTATCACTCAACTAGAGATAGATAATTTTGGACCGCAATTAGTTGATAGACTACTAGAATCTAAAATCATTAATAATCCTGAAGATATTTTGTCTTTAACAGAATCCCAATTGGCCTCTGTTGATAGGATGGGAATTAAATCAGCTTCTAAAATAATTGCAAGCATAAAAAAAGCTTCAGAAAAACCTCTGTATAGACTTATTTCGTCTTTAGGAATAAGCAATGTCGGTCCTGTCGTTAGCGAAAGTATTGCTATAGCTGTCCACCAGTCACTTGATGAGTTTTTGCTAGTTACAAGCGATAAACTAAAAAATATTGAAGGGGTTCAAGAAAAAATAGCAAACAATATTATTGATTTTATCAATAATCCCAATAATAAAGCTTTTATAGATTCTTTGAAAAATTGGTGGAAAGGACCGAGTAAAGAAGAACTAGAAGCGAAGAAATCAATCAATATTCTTGAGGGTAAATCTTTCGTTGTTACAGGTGAGGCAGTTGTTCCTAGACGAAAACTTGAAGAACTTATTAAAGCTACTGGTGGACAGGTTAAAAGTTCTGTTTCTGTAAAGACAGATTATTTGGTAATTGGTTCACTTGAGGGGGAAGGTTTTTCTTCTACAAAAAAAACAAAGGCGATTCAACTTGGTAAGCCTATAATTAATGAGTTTGAGCTTTGTAAAATGGTTGATACTGATATTGAATCATTAAAATAATAATGTACAATTAAACAGTTGCAGAATAATTAAATTTGCTGTATTTTGTATATTAATATTTTTATTATT
>CAJOQX010000378.1 GCA_905236865.1 Candidatus Rifleibacteriota bacterium | reverse complement strand
TGGAATATTTAATTAAAGGCAATTTCAACGGGGTTGAATTAGAGAAAAAGCTTAGTTTAAAACCAAATGAAAAAAGGTTTTTGTTTGTAGATAATGGACAATTAACAGCTAGTAGCGAACATAAAAACGGAGATTTACGTGGTCTAATAGCTTTTATTCTGTTATCAGCTTCGTTGCTATATTTCTGTTTAAGAAAACCAACAAAAGAAAATACTTCAAAATAACCCTAGATTTAAAGTTTTATCGATAAAAGAAGTCTGATTAGCTTGCTGTATTATATCAGACTTCTTTATTTTACCAAGCAATATTGGAGAATTTTTGTCATGTTGTTTATAGTTCTCTATAGCTTTATCTGGAGTTGCATTTGCATAACAATAACGACAACCATTAGGACAGGTATTATAAGCCCCTATATCACGTGACTCAAAACAGTTACAGAATTTTCTCATACCATTATGTTTTAATTTTTTAAAAGTTATATTGTTTGCCTTTCCTAATATTTCCAAAGTCATACATCCTGATGGGAAAATACCATATTTTTGAAAATTGCCATTTGTAGCACAAGTTTGTAAATGTATATTATATTTTTGAGCTATTTCGCCTAATCCTTTTGCTATTATTTCTTTTTCTTCGTCATTCACCGCTCTAGTTTCAGGCATATTTGTCTTTAATTTTTTATATATTTCAACAAAGCTAAAAATACAGCGGTCAATATGTCCTGTTAATTGTTCAGCCATATTATTATAAGTTTTTAAATGATAATCAATCGTGTATTTACTGGTAAGTAAAACAGGATCATATCTCCAGGAAATTCTTTGTGAACCTACAATTTGCTCTAGTTTTAACAAAGTTTCTATGCTTTTCTCTATTGATGGAACTCTTGGCTCAACATCTTTACCATAAGCAGTGATAGTATAATGGAAATAAGTATTGAACCTATCTGTTATTTCATGCAATCTTTCAAGAATAGGTTCATAGTTTTTCGAGCAGAAAACAACACAATCTATTTTTTCAGGTGAAAGTTCATATTTGCTTACTTTTGAAGGATAAAACGGATTTCTTGAATAAACGAAACCTTCTTTAAATCTATTTAAAAGCCAATCTGAATAATATTGGACAGTATCTGTTCTTCCACCAGTGTTTAGTATCATTTTTATAAAAAATGAAAATTAAATGTTGTAATATTCTCTATACCAATCTACAAATTTACTTATTCCAACTTCAAGAGGTGTTGAAGGTGAAAAACCAGTATCTTTAATTAAATCATCAACATCAGCATAAGTAGCAACAACATCACCAGCCTGCATTGGCATAAAAATCTTTTCTGCTTTTTTACCACACTTTTCTTCTATAGTTTCAATAAATCTAAGTAACTCAACAGGTTGATTATTGCCTATATTATAAATCTTATACGGAGCTTTACTTGTACTTGGGTCAGAAGAAGCCATATCATAATTGGGATTACTCTGTGGAATTAAGTCAATTACTCTAACAACGCCTTCTACTATATCATCAACATAAGTAAAATCTCGTTTCATCTGTCCATTATTAAATACCTTTATTGGTCTACCTTCTAGGATTGCACTTGTAAAAAGAAAAGGTGCCATATCTGGTCTTCCCCAAGGACCGTATACAGTAAAAAATCTTAGACCAGTTGTCGGCAATCCAAACAGATGCGAATAAGTATGTGCCATAAGTTCGTTAGACTTTTTCGTTGCAGCATAAAGAGAAACAGGGTGGTCAACATTATCATGAACAGAGAACGGCATAGAAGTATTCATTCCATAAACAGAACTTGAAGATGCATAAACCAAATGAGCTATTTTATGGTAACGACAAGCTTCTAATATATTCAAAAAACCTACAATATTTGAACTTATATATACATCTGGATTCTGCAAACTGTATCTCACACCAGCTTGAGCACCAAGATTAACAACCCTGTCAAAATTTGATTCGTCAAAAGCTTTATTTACAGCTTCTTTATTTGCCAAATCAGCTTCTATGAAAGAAAAATTTTTATCTTTCTGAAGAATAGCCAATCTATCTCTTTTAAGTTTAGGAGTGTAATAATCATTTACATTATCAAAACCAGTAATATTATGACCACTCTTTAATAAAGACAGACAGAGATGAAATCCTATAAAACCGACTGCACCAGTTACTAAAATATTCATTGAAAAACAACCTTTATTTTTTGTCAGAATCACAATTTATAGGCGGATAAGGTTGTGATTC
>CAJOQX010000377.1 GCA_905236865.1 Candidatus Rifleibacteriota bacterium | reverse complement strand
GAAGGTAGTGGTCCTTATACTTACGAAAGCTCCAAAGTAAACGAAGAAGTTATATTAACTCGTCGTAACGATTGGTGGCAGAAAGATCTACCCAAAAATAAAGGTTATTATAATTTCGATAAATTAGATTTTATCTTTATACAAGATGAAAATCTTAAAAAAGAAAAGTTAAAAAAAGGCGAACTTGATTGGATGCAAGTTAATGTTGCTCGTGAATGGCATCAAGAATTTGTTCCTGCAAAAATGACCGCTATAGCTAATGGTTGGTTACAACGCAGAAAAGTTTACACCCATAGACCAGTTGGAACATCTGGTTTAGCTTTCAATCTAAGAAAACCACCTTTCGATGATATAAGAGTTCGCAAAGCTTTTGCCCATCTTTATAATCGTGAAAAGATGATGGATAAACTATTCTTCAACGAATATGAATTTCTTGATTCTCATTATCCGAACTCTCTTTACGAAAATCCGAATAATCCAAAAATGCGTTATGACCCAGATAAGGCAGTTGAACTTCTTGAAGAAGCTGGCTGGTTACAAGCAAATCGTGACGCAGACGGTTGGTTAGTAAAAGACGGAAAACGTTTTGAACTCAATTTAAATCTTACCGATAAAGGCTCTGAAAGAATATATACAATTTTCCAAGAAGACCTAAAAGATGTTGGTATTAAGTTGAATCTTAAACTTGTTACTTGGGCTACAGATATTAAAGAAGTTGGTGAAAGAAACTTCTTGATTTCTTCAAGAGCTTATACTGGTTTGACTTTCCCTAATCCAGAAAGTTCTTTACATTCAAAATTTGCTGACAAACCAGATAACAACAATATTTGGGGCTTTAAGAATGCTAGAGTAGACGAAATTTGTGACAAATACCCTCTAATGTTTGATGTAAACGATAGAATTAATGCTATTCGTGAAATAGACGGTATTATTTGTAACGAACATCTCTACGCTCTTGGTTGGTATGCTGCTCATACTCGTCTTCTCTACTGGGATAAATTCGGTATGCCAGATTATGTATTAGCTAAAACTAGTGATGATAGTTCAATTCTTTCAACTTGGTGGTATGACGAAGAAAAAGACAAAAAGTTGACAGATGCGAAAAAGAACGGCAAAAAACTTCCTGTTGGCTGGTATAGCGAAGAAGATGAAAAGAAAGCCGAAGAAGCTATTGCTAAAGGGCAATCATTCCCCGCTGGTAAAGAAAACATCAAATGGTGGGATGAACATTATCCTAGAAATGGTGCAGAGGCAATCAAATAATGTTTAGTTACTTTTTTAGAAGATTTTTATTAATGATACCTACATTTATAGGTATTACATTCTTAGTTTTTACAGTAACAAGATTCGTTCCAGGCGGACCTGTAGAACAGGCGGTATTGAGGTATCAACAGGCAGCCGCTCAAGGCGGTGAAGGCGGTGGCGGAACAGCTTCTGGAATGGATGAAAACGGTCAGATTTCAGAAGAAATGATGCAACGTCTTAAAGAAATTTACGGTTTCGATAAACCGTTCTATCAGGCTTATTGTATATGGTTGTGGCGTGTTCTTCATCTAGATTTGGGAACTTCCGACACCTATTCAAGACCAGTTTGGGATTTAATCTGTGAAAAATTTCCAATTTCTATAATCTTTGGTTTGGCAGGCTTTATATTATCTTACTCTATATGTATTCCATTAGGTGTCTGGAAAGCTGTTAAGCATGGCTCGGTTTTTGACACCTCAAGTTCTGTTCTAGTTTTTGTGGCTTATTCAATACCTGGTTGGACAGCAGGTGTTTTGTTACTAATGCTTTTTGGCGGTGGAACATACTTGAACTGGTTTCCATTAGGTGGTTTTGAATCTGCCGCTATTTCAAAAGATTCTTGTTTATATTCTTATGTTCAACAAAGTGTCTATGTTAGAGATATTCCTAACGAAGTAATTGAACAATATGAAGATTTAAAAGAATTAAAAAATAAAGGCGACACAATTCAAATAAAGGCTGACCACCCTGCTTATAACTCTGTTCCAGCAGAAAAACGAGCTAAAGTTCAGAATCCTGAACACAAAGACTTGTCTTTATTTGGTAGAATTCTTGATATAGCTTGGCACATGTTTTTGCCTGTATTCTGTTATGTTCTCGGCTCTTTTGCTTCAATGACTGTTTTAATGAAAAACTCCTTGATGGAAAATCTTGGACAAGACTATGTTAGAACAGCCTTTGCAAAAGGTTTATCTGAAAAGACTGTTATTTTCAAGCATACATTAAGGAACTCGTTGATACCATTAGCAACTGGCTTAGGTCACATGCTTTCAATTATATTGGCTGGTTCTTTCTTGATTGAAAAAGTTTTCAACATTAATGGTTTCGGTTTGTTAGGTTACAATTCTCTCATAGCTAGAGATTACCCTGTTGTTCTTGGTTCTTTGGTTATCTCTACTATATTGGGATTGTTAGGAAACATTATTTCAGACTTGTTATATTGTGTAATTGACCCAAGGATTAGATTCTCATGAACGAACACTACGAAAAATACAAAAAAATATATGACTTTTTTGCTGTTCTCGTGCTTTGGGCAATTCTTTACGCATTATGCCCAAGTTTTGATAAAACAGTTAATGCTGACCACACAGCCGAAGGAATAACCACTCTTATTCTTTCAATCTGTATGGTTATTTGGTTAATGCCAATATTCGTTGCAGCTATTAGCGCATTTGCAATGTTCTTTACAAGCCCCATTTTCAAAAGACGTTGGAGAAAATTCCAAAGCTTAAAAAGAGGCTATTATTCTTTCATTATAGTAATAACTTTATTTGTTCTTTCCTTTTTTGCTGAATTTTTCATAAACGGAAAAGCTATTTTTGTTAAATACCAAGGCAAATGTAAATTTACATTATTCAGCACTGAAAGAGCTAAAGATTTCGGTATGAAAGGCTATGGTTCGCCTAATTATCGTGCAATGAAGGAATTATATAAAAAGAATAATGCAGAAAGAGCTGAACGTATAAAAAATAACACTGCTACAGAAGCTGACTTAAAATATCAGCAGAATAATTGGGGCGATGATTGGGTATTATTGCCTATTTATCCTTATGGTGATATTGAATCTTTACTTGATGAATTGCCTTGTCGTCCACCGCATCCTCCTACATGGAATGAAGGAGAATGGCGCAAGTGTTATTTTGAAGAAAATATGTTTGTTGTTCCTGATTTTAGACCTAGTAAGGAAACCATAACAAACGAATACAAACATCCTGAATGGGTTAATTTGGAAGACCCACAGCTTTATTACCAAATGGCTATGGAAGGTTTCCTGAATCTTAAAGAAGGTGTTCAAAAACCAACAGGTTTTCATCTTTTAGGAACTGACGACCGAGGAAGAGATGTTTTCGCACGTATGGTCTATGGTTTCAGAATTTCTATGGCTTTTGCCTTAATAGTTACCTTCTTCTCTTACATTATAGGGATTTCAATTGGTGCTTTGTTAGGCTATTACGGAGGTTGGTTCGATATAATCGTTCAACGTATCGTAGAAATATGGTCAGCAATGCCATTCTTATATACTGTTATGATTTTTGCAGCAATTATGATTCCAAATTTTTGGATGTTAGTAGGAATTCTTGTTATGTTTGGTTGGATGGGTATGACTTATTATATCCGTGCAGAATTTTTGAGAGAAAAATCAAAAGATTATGTTGCTGCTGCAAGAGCAATAGGTTGCACAGACTCAACTATAATATTCAAACATATTCTTCCAAATGCGTTAACACCAGTAATTTCATTTGCTCCATTTGCTATCGTTGCTAACATAAGCTCATTGGTATCATTAGACTTCTTAGGCTTTGGTTTACCAGCTCCAACTTCTTCTTGGGGGGAATTGCTTGGTCAAGGTCTTGCAAATCTAACTAAACCTTGGCTTATTCTCTCACCAATAACAGCATTTTTTGTAACTCTGCTCCTTGTTTCTTTCATTGGCGAAGCAATAAGAGAAGCATTTGACCCAAAACAATATTCTCGCCTAAGATAAGGAGAAAGAAAAATGAAAGACGTTTTACTTTCTGTTAAAAATTTAAAAACTTATTTCAAAACAGAAGCTGGAATAGCAAAAGCTGTTGATGGTGTTGACTTTGATGTTTATCCAGGCGAAGTATTAGGGATTGTTGGAGAATCTGGCTCTGGGAAATCTGTTACATCTTTATCTGTAATGCAGTTGATTCCTAATCCTCCTGGTGAAATAGTAGAAGGAGATATAATCTTTGAAGGTAAAAACCTTCTCGATTCTTACCGCATAAAAGATTACGATGCTATTCGTAAAATTCGTGGAAATAAGATTTCTATGATTTTCCAAGAACCAATGACTAGTTTGAATCCTGTTTTTACTATTGGTGAACAGGTTGCTGAATCATTGATTCTTCACCAGAATATGAACAAGAAACAGGCTATGGATGCCGCAGCTAATATGTTGGATTTGGTAGGTATTCCCTCACCAAAAGAAAGATTAACTGATTATCCTCATCAATTCTCTGGTGGTATGCGTCAGCGTGTTATGATTGCTATGGCTTTGGCTTGTAATCCTTCTTTGCTTATTGCAGACGAACCAACGACAGCGTTAGATGTTACTATTCAAGCTCAAATTCTTGAATTAATGCTTGATGTTAAAGCAAAAACAACAAATGCTGCTATAATGCTTATCACTCACGATATGGCAGTTATTGCAGAAACCTGTCAGCGTGTTGTTGTTATGTATTGTGGTAAAGTTCAGGAAATCGCAGATATAAAAACAATATTTAACTCACCACAACATCCATATACTCAAGGTTTGCTAGCTTCTCTACCAAAACCAGGACAAAAAGTTAGAAGATTGAACACTATTGAAGGTATGGTTCCCTCATTATTTGCATTACCAAAAGGTTGTAGTTTCTGCACTAGATGCAAATATAAAACTAAGGATTGCGAAGAAATACCTCCACAAATGGTAGAAGTTGAACCAGGTCACTTTGTAAGATGTCATCTTGCCAAACCTAATAGTAAAATCACGCTTAAAAAATAAGGAACAGAAAAATGTACGATAAAAATAATCCATCTAAGTTATTGTTAGAAGTAAAAGACCTTAAGATGTATTTCCCTGT
>CAJOQX010000376.1 GCA_905236865.1 Candidatus Rifleibacteriota bacterium | reverse complement strand
CCATTATCAAGATGTTCTTCTTCATAAATGGATTCTTTGGATGAAGTAAAACTATTTTTATCAACAACAAATTCTATAATAGAAATTGGGTTGCTAAAGTTTAAGTTCAGTATTCTTTCTGAGAAATCTGAATATTCTTTAATTTCTTTTTTTCTAAACATTTTACCTGATTTTGATAGATTAATAGCTTCTGGCTGATTAGTTAATCTATCTAACAGATTAGAAAGTATATTGTTTTCTAATTTACCATAGCATTTATCAAGATCAGTAACGAAAGCAGAAACTTTATTCCACCATTCTGGTAAACTTGGTAAACCATTTGGCATATCAGCAGCATCTACTAAAATATCAGTTTCCTTATCAATATCTTCATCAAAAGGTGAAACATATAAAGGAACCATTTCAATATATTCATCAGCAGTATTAAGCATTTTTACAGGTAATTTTGTTAATACAGCAGAAAAAGCATTTCCTTCATTATCTAATTTTACACGCCATACCTGACCAACTTCTAATTTTTCAATCTGTTTAAAAGATTTTGCTTCTTTTACAGAATTTGCAAACTTACAATCAGAAGGTGTATTTAAAACCAAACTAACCACATCATCAAAAGAATTAATCTTCTTCATTTCTGTTTTCTCCTATAACATCTAAATACAAATCTTCAAGAAAATCCGTCAACTTCTTAGAAAACTTTCTAACTATAATTTCACCGCTTTCACATTTATACCTACGAACACACGTCTCTGTAATATATATCAAATTTTTATAGGAACAGTTTTTCAAACGGTTTGTTACAGTTCCGTCACTAACGATATGGATTTTCCCAGGTTCATTAATGATATAGTTTTGAAACAGATTACCGTTCAAAAATTCTTTTATACATTCAGTTTCATCATTAGGATTTTCAAAATCAAAATGAAAACCTTCCGTAAAATTAAAGTAACTATCTTTATTAAGATTATTTCTTGATTTTAAATAAAGTCTTACTAACAAAGCCAAATGAGCTTGAAGCTGTTTAAAACGAGCACCTTGTTCTTTTCTAACAGAATCCAAATACTCTTCCAAACAATGATTGGAAATATATTCATAATCTAAATCCTTTAAAGATTCTTTAGATGGAACCATCTCATCAAAACCATCACAATTAAAATTACTCATTAATACAGAAGAATCTTTAGAGCTTTCTGAACTAGAATCTAAAGAGATATCTGATTCTAGTTCTGTATTACTAAGTTTCTCATAATTTTCATTGATTTCATCATAGCTTTTATCATCTCCAACAAATTCAGAGAAAAGTATTTTAGCAAGTTCGCTTGAAACATTATCAATTGTGAGTAATTCATTATCTATTTTGGCTATTTGTAAGAATAAAAGTATTATTTCCTTTATACTTTTATTCTTTTTTATTTTTTCTTTTTTTAACAAATCATTCCATTTATATAAAGCTTCTTCTTTGGAAAATCTTTTTTGAGTAGATGACAATTCAATAAGACTACCATTCAAAACTATTTTATTTAAAACCGCTAATAGTTTTATTTCTTTTTTTATATTGTTCTTTTTCTTAATATAATTTTTAGTTTTTAAATCATAAATATTTTCTCTTAGTAAGCCTCTTATTTCTAGTTTTATAAGTTTCTGAATAAGATTCGCAGGTTCTTCTTTATTTTTATAAATATCTCTTATGTTTGTAGAAATCCTTTTTATAGATTCTCTAATCGATTTTTCTTTTCTATAAGAATCAGTTCTTTTATCTATTTCTGAACAATTAGATTCAAAATCAATCATCTGTTTTTCTAAATCAACAGGATCAAAATATACTGCACAAAAAACATATTTTGAAGTATCCCTCAGTTGTTCTTCTTTACTTGAATCCTGTATCTTTTTTATATCATTTTTATCTTTGAAGTCATATTCATTAAAACTATATTTACTAATAGTTCTTTTTATTTTGTTATCTAAATCTTCAATATATTTTAACCAGTTTGTTCTTTCTTTAGTATTATGATTTATATTATATTATATTTTATTTCTCCTTCTCTTCCTAAAAACTCACAAATATAATTACCTAAATTCTTTTCCTTCCCTTTTTCTATTTGTTCTCGTTCAGTATTATTTTGCTCTTGATTGCTCATTTATAAAAGCTCCTGAAAGGCTCTAGATATTTAGATTTATTATAATAT
>CAJOQX010000375.1 GCA_905236865.1 Candidatus Rifleibacteriota bacterium | reverse complement strand
GTTTTACGACCAATTTCACGTAAAGCCGTATCTAGGTATGAACTGCCAGGAATTGCCTTTCTAAGCAATTTAGAAGCCCATTCATTCGCAACACTTGGCGGAACCATCATGCTATCTGGTGCATAAGCTAATTCTCTAGCTCCAAGTCTAGCTAAAGTACTTAATGCCACCATATCAACCCCAAAACTCATAGGAGTGTCTAATATCAAATTGCCTAATTCTATTTTTTCTTCAACGCTTAGACGTTCCAAATGTCCTAACAATCGCCATAATTGATTTCTTTCGTGTTGAACTAATTTTCTTGGTTTTCTTTCTCTTTTTTTCGGTGGGAATAGCAATGAAAGCACTCTATTTTTCAAAGCCGACTGTCTTTCAGACGATAAGCCTGGTGCTATGCGTTTCCACATTCCCCACCATTCAGCCCAAAATTCGACATTTTCATAATCGAAAGAATCAAAAACCATCTTCCACATATTGTCAACACGTTCAGTATCGGTTTTAACACCATAACCTGGTCTTAGAGTATAACCTAAAAGTCTGCACCAAGCTGTCATAGAAGCTTGATTCTGGCGGAATTCTGCTTCTCTTTCGATAACTATATCGAAAATCTGTCTAAGCATTTCAGCATCCCAAGAGCTTCTTGCACTACCAATAATATTTTCTATTTCCTTAAAAATAGAATTAAATTGAATTTTGCCAGCCAAAGCATTATCTAAAAGACTAGAAATGTCATTTAACTGACTACTTGTCAGTGGAACTTTCCTTTTAACAGGTTCATTATTAGAAACTTTTTTATCGCTTTCACCCAAGTCAAATCTTAATTCTTGAGAAAAGCTACCGTCTGTTTCATCACAGAAAATCTGCAAATAGCCTGTTTCACGTAATTTTATGCGAATATTGACCTGTCTTTCACCTTTTGCTGTTTGTGCTTTTAGCTTGCATGGAGGAAGAGGCAAATAGCGTTTAGAGTTAAATCGAATTGTTCTTCCAAATTCTTCTGCTTTTGGAGGCAATGGCGTATAGAATAGGTAAAAAGCCGCATCGTGGCTTAAATCTATGCCTAGAGTTTTCTCTTTCAAATCATAGTCTGTTTCTGGTTCAGAGCCTTTTGGCAAAATACAGATTAACTGTTCGGGAACATATTTATCTATTGTGGAACTTGATGAATTGCCTATTCCCAAATAAATTGAAACAGGGTTGCCACTATTTATTTTTTGACCAAGCCCAAGCCCAACAATGCCATAGTAGGCTGCACCAGCAGCTACAGCTAATATTGGGTGCGGATTTTCTAAGACTTTTGGCTCTTTTCCACGCCAAAGCCCTATAACTTCGCATAAACGGTTACGCAAGCAACCTGCTTTCATTGTTCCACCGTTAAAAAGTATTGCATCGGGCATTACATCGTTATCTTTTAAGAAAGCCGCCAAATGCTTTGTTACTGCTGCGTCTTTTGTAAAAGGTAATCCAGCTTCAGAAAGACCCAAGGCTTCATTTTCATCAGGATATTCATTTGAATCTACTAATGGGAAAAAGCCATCTATCAATGTTTGTCTGATTTTGTCAGCTTCTAGCTGAATTTTTGCAGAGCCAGCCAAAACACCGCTTCCAGAGCCAGTAATTGTGAAATCTAAACTTTCA
Organism: Candidatus Rifleibacteriota bacterium; assembly: GCA_905236865.1. Taxonomy (GTDB): domain Bacteria; phylum Muiribacteriota; class Ozemobacteria; order Ozemobacterales; family Ozemobacteraceae; genus RUG334. The sequence goes on along the minus strand of CAJOQX010000375.1, from coordinate 6,230 downwards.
TTACTTTCATCTGACAAGAGAATTTCTTTTTTGTTACGGCTTTGAGCAAGCAAAGAAAGCCATTGCTTGTTATTAAGCCTTTTCCCTTTTTGTTTGAAAGCTAATTCAGCATTACGAGCCAAAGCCAAATCTATATTGTCGCCACCTATTAACAGATGAGGACCAACAGCCAATCTTGTAAATTGAGCGTGATTACTGTCTTTTTCCCAATTTACACCAATAAGACTGAAATCTGTAGTACCACCGCCAACATCAATTACCAACACTGTGTCAACGCCTTTTAATTCCGACACCATAGTAGTTGGATTGCGTTGCAAATAATCATAAAAAGCAGCTTGAGGTTCTTCTATAAGTGAATAGTTTTTAATTCCTGCTTTTTCGATTGCTTCAAGAGTTAAATTGCGAGCCGATGGGTCAAATGAAGCTGGAACAGTAACAACTATTTTTTGTTTTTCAAAAATGGAATTTTCGTTTTCAATTCCAATTTTTGCATTCCAAAGATTTTTTAAATAAGTTAAATATTCACAGGCGGCATCAACAGGAGAAAGCTTTTGGTCTGTAATTTCACTTTGCCATGGTAAAATAGGAGATTGTCTTTCAGCTCTAGGATGACAAAGCCAAGATTTACTACTATGTATATAACGTCCTGGAACTTGGCTACCTAACTCTTTTGCATAAGCTCCAATTATTTTGCCTGGTCGTTCCATCCATTCAGGGCGTTTTAATTGCCTGTTTTCTTCTGAAAGATATATTGTTGACTGCAATGTAGGCAAATCATCTATCATGCTGTCATTGACAAGCTGCGTTATCGGTAAATTCTTGATTTTTAAGTTTTTATCAAGCAAATCGCAATATGAAAGAGCACATTGAGTTGTGCCCAAATCTATACCTATGACATATCGTATTTCTAAGGCCTTATCAAGTCTTCCCATCAGCTATTTCCTTGTTATTAAATTTTTTAATTATATTTCTTAACTCAATTCTTTATAGATACAATCAATTAAACAAATAGTCAAATACCCTTTTGAATAAATAGAATGATGCTTTAAAGAAATAAGTTAATAAGTTTACTCATCTTTCATAGCCATTTCTTTAAGTTTAACGTAGTCAACTTTGCCTGTTCCCATGAGAAGCATTTTTTCCAAAATTCGAATGTCTTTTGGAACTGCTAATTCGCTAAGACCTTTTTCTTTGAAGGCAGCAGAAAGAGTTTTACGCTCAATAGAAGGTTCTGTAGTAAACAATACTAACTGTTCACCTTTCTTTTCATCTGGAATATTAACAACTGCGTGCATTTTGCCTGGCCACAAAGCATTGATTTCTGTTTCTACGGCGGTTAGAGAAATCATTTCGCCAGCAATTTTGGCAAAGCGTTTTGCACGACCTAATATAATAACAAATCCTTCTTCATCAACTTTAACAATATCACCTGTATCATACCATCCGTCTTTCGGTGGTTCTAATACGCCAGGATTGCTATCGCGCAAGTAGCCTGCCATAATGTTAGCACCTTTAACAAGCAGTTTTCCGCCTTCTTCCACGCCAGGAATTTTTTCTAACTTATATTCAATACCAGGTAACAATCTGCCAACGCTACCACGTTTAAAATACATTGGTGTATTAACTGCCATAATCGGAGCAGTTTCGGTAGCACCGTAACCTTCCATTACACGCAAGCCAAAGAGGTCATAATACTTTCTAATGGTTTCTTCTTTTAGTTTTTCGGCACCAACAATAGCTAAACGCACAGAGTAAAAATCATAGGGGTGAGCCATTTTTGCGTAACCGTTAAAGAATGTATCTGTACCAAAAATAATAGTTGCATTGTTATCGTAAATAAGTTCTGGAATAATGCGGTAATGCAACGGAGTTGGATAGAAAAATACAGGCACACCAGCCAATAGTGGTAATAAAGTTCCTACTGTAAGACCAAAGGAATGGAAAATCGGCATAGCATTAAATACATGATCTCTTAAACCGAAATCCAATATGCTTTGAACTTGTAAACGATTTGCCTGGATATTTTCGTGAGACAATACAACTCCTTTGGGTGTGCCTTCACTACCAGATGTAAATAACACAACTGCCGCATCTTTTGGGCTCACATTGCCACGAACCTTTTTATAATAATGGCGAGGCGAATAAGAAGCGATGAAACCTACTATTTTGTCCCAAAGGGTAATTTGTTGTTTCAAATCTTCCAAATATATCAATTTGATACCAGATTCTTCCAAAGCCTTACCAGTTGCTTCAAGTTTGCCTTGAACCAAAAATGTCTTTGAAGTAAAAACGGTGGATATTTGGGCAGCTTTACAGCTAGCAAGCATATTTTTTACCCCAGTAGAGAAATTTAACATACAGGGAGTAATATTAAATACACTCAACCCCCAAAACGCTACTACGCTTGCAGACATATTGGGCAACAAAACCCCTGCCTTTTCGCCTGTTTTTTGGTATTTAGCCATTTGTTTACCAAGTACAAAAACAGCAGTCATAAATTTTCCAAAACTAAGCGGTTGCAATGTAGCATCATTCATAATCTGTTTATTTCGACCCACTAATTTATAGGCATCAATGAGCGAATCAAACAAGGTTTCTTCCAAAGTGCCAGCTTCATATTTCATATTAACCATGATGTCATACAATCCACGGGCAGCAGCCAAACGGCGAGCTTTCCCTATTAGATTTTCATCAACATGTAAGGTTTTTGGTGCTTGAATAGTTATGGTAATTTTGCTCTGAGGGCGTGTTTTTAACTGCGTACCAAAACGTGAGAATAACGAAAACTGGCTTCCTTCTAAATGAACTGGTAGCAACTGAGCATCACTTTTCGCTGCAATCATAGCTGGACCAGGATAAATTTTCATCAAAGCCCCTGTAGTTGTAATACGTCCTTCTGGGAAAATTACCATCCTCTTACCAGACTTTACTTCTGCGATAATAGATTTAACCCCCATGGGATTTGCTGGAGAAATAGGAATATATTTGACAATATGTAAGAAAGGTTTTACCCACCATGTTTTGCTAATCTGAGTATCAATGGCAAAATACAAATCCCCTGGCATATATACCCACAATAAGACCGCATCCAAAAAAGATGTATGATTAGCTATGATAATTGCATTTCCCTGTAAATTCTTCCAATGTTCTAAGCCAATAACTTTTACATCGTAAACAAAGTTGAGTATGCGAGTTGCAATCATTCTGATAATGTGATGTGGCAATAATCCACATATATAAATTGCAACGGCAGCATTGGCTAAGGCAATGATTCCCAATACTGCTGGAATAGTTAAATGTAAAGCCAACAATCCAGAGCATACCGCACTGCCAACCACCATGAATAAAGAACTGATAACATTATTAGAAGCGATTACACGAGAACGTATTTTTTCATCAGATAAATGTTGCAACATAGTATTGAGGGGAACTACGTATAAACCACCACATAATGCAAAACCAAGCAAATCTATTATAATTCGTTTACCTGCAAATGTATTTAAAAATTCTTTCCAACCGATGAATTCTGCTGTTGGAACATACCCATAAGTTGCCCAGGCAAAATCTACCAAAAATAGGGTCATTAAGAGAGAACTAATCGGTACATATTTACTGGTAATTTCCCCTTTAACCAAAAAGTTGCATAACAAAGAACCTAAGCCGATACCACAGGAAAATAAAGCTAGAAGCATTGTGGAAACTTGAGAGTTTCCTTTTAAAAAGATTTGTGATAAAGGTAGAAATTGAGATGTAAGCACAGCGCCTACCATCCAAAACCATGAAATACCCAAAATACATAAAAAGATGGAATGATTCTGTTTGGCAAAAGCCATATTTTTCCATGTACTACGGAAGAAATTTACATCAACTTTTATGTTATTGTCACCAGTAAGTTGGGCGGGCATAAAAAGGCTTGCCAATAAACCAATAACGGCTACAACGAAAATAACTCCTGGTATTAACTGCTCTCCACCCTTCAATGTATAACCGAATAGAGTATATTCATTCAACTCAATAATCATACCGCCATAAATCATTCCTTGTAACATGGCTCCATAAGTAGCAGCTTCTATTATGCCGTTTCCTGTAATGAGTTGATCTTCCTTTAAAATATCAGGCAAAATACTGTATTTGACAGGACCGAAAAGTGTAGATTGTAACCCCATTATAAAAAGCACAATCAGTAACATCCACACATTGGTGGTCATAAAACCTATACCAACCAATATAGCAATTATTACTTCCAGTACTTTTGTAGCTTTAATCAAAATATCTTTTCGATATTTATCAGCTAGTTCACCTGCCATCGCTGAAAAAAGAAAAAATGGCAACATGAAAAAGGCTACAGCAAGTGCGGTCAAAACACCTTTTTGATCAGGCGATATTGAAGTTACTTTATATGTAATATAAGTAGCTAGAGCTATACGGAAAAAATTATCGTTAAACGCTCCTAAATACTGTGTAAAAAATAAACTTAAAAAAGAACGGTTAAAAAGAGTTTTAAAAAAAGTCATTTAATATCTCCGTTAAGATCAGATTCAATCTTTTGTCTTCTGCTAAAAGTTCGTTTTTTTGCTTTTGAGTATGAACCAAATGCTTTTACTCTGTTTATGGAAACTTTTTCACTCATTGAATTAAATAACAGAAATTGAAAATTGTTGGTTTTCATTTTCTCTAATTATTCTTTCTATAATTAAAACGTATCTCTGATAAAAATGCAAGATTTTATCAGAGATACAAAAACAAAACAGACAATCTCTTTATAAAATCTATAAAGATAATTTAACAAAATGATAGTTCGCTTGTTCGACATATTTTTCCTCTTGCGACCTCTGTTAATAAGAGATTAGAGTAGAGAGATAAGAGATTAGAGAATTGTTTAGCTTATGAAAGTTTTTTTCTAAGAGAAAATTTATATTATTTAATAAAGTTTTCCCTTATCTCTCATCTCTGAACTCTTAAATTGTCTCGCGTCTTACTATCAACCGCAATTATAACGTCATTGCGAGGCTCGTAGAGCCGTGGCAATCTTTAAAAAGCCTCATTAACAAAAGAAAAAGTTTGCGTTTGCCCTGACTATATTCTAGTAATTGACTATTTGCCTAATAGATTGTAATCTAATAATTAACACAAATTAAAGGAGTTTCACCATGGCAAAGCAAAAATATGTAGTAGGTATAGACCTAGGAACGACAAACATCGTTGTTGATTACGCTCCTTTAAATGTTAAAGAAGATGAAAAAGCTGAAATAAATCTTGCTCCAATTGCACAGGAACTAGCAAAAGGTGCGATAGAATGGCTTGAAGTGTTGCCTTCTTTTATATTTGAACGAATAAAAGAAAAACCTGTATTAGACTGGGATTTAGAATCTAAGTTTATTATAGGTGAATATGCTAGAGAGCGTGGTTCTGAAGTGCCTGACCGTCTGATTTCTTCTGCTAAGTCTTGGCTTTGTAATTCAAGAGTCAATCGTAAAGAAGCTATTCTTCCCTGGGACGCACCAGAGGAAATCTCAAAGTTGTCACCATTTCAAGCAATGGCTATGTTTTTAAATCATGTCAGAGAAGCTTGGAACAAGAAATTTACTAAAGACAAATTAGAAAATCAAAAAGTTGTAATAACTATACCAGCTTCTTTCGATGCTGCCGCTAGAGATTTAATCGTAGAAGCCGCAAAGGAAGCAAAACTTCCATCTGCTACTCTGCTAGAAGAACCACAGGCAGCTTTTTATTCTTGGATTTCACAAAATGAAAAACCTTGGCGGAAGCAAGTATCAAAAGGCGATACGGTTTTGGTAGTCGATGTGGGCGGTGGTACAACCGACTTTAGTTTAATTGAAATTGGCGAATCAAATGGTGATTTGAGCTTAGAACGTGTTGCCGTTGGTAATCACATATTGCTTGGTGGCGACAATATGGATTTAACTCTCGCTTATATTGCTCGTCAAAAGCTTGAAGCTTCAAAGAAAAAGATTACACAGTGGCAGACAATTCAATTAAGCCATCAGTGCCGAAAAGCAAAAGAACTTTTACTTTCTGACGCATCTAAAGATTCTGCTCCTGTAGTTATTTCTGGGCGTGGAAGTTCTTTGATAGCCAGCACAATAAAAACAACTATCGAAAGAAAAGATTTAGAAAACCTCATTGAAGGCTTTTTCCCTATGTGTTCTTACGAAGATTCACCTGTTGAAGATACAGAAGGTGGCGTTAGAGAAATAAATCTTATGTAT
>CAJOQX010000374.1 GCA_905236865.1 Candidatus Rifleibacteriota bacterium | reverse complement strand
TCTCAATTCTCATCTCTCAATTCTCAATTCTAAATACACTTCTTTCAATTTTTCTAATGATTTTTCCCAAGTAAGAGAAGTAGTAACCTTTTTCTGTGCATTGAAACTTAGTTTTTTCATTGTTTCTGGGTGAGCCATTAATAACCTTATAGCTCTAGCTAACTCGGAAGGTCTATCTGGTCTGACAAGCCAGCCAGTTTCGTTATGTTCGAGCAGTTCTTGGGTAACAGGCATATTAGATGCAATTACAGGAACTCCTGCCGCCATAGATTCTACTATCTTTATAGGACAGCAACCTTGAACAAGATTTCTTTCACATTCTGTAAGCGGAGCAAAAGATATAGAAGCTCCTTGAAGCCAATCTTGAACTTCGCTTTGACTAATTCTAAGATTCCAGACAATTCTATCTGAAACTTCCATTTTTTCAGCTAATTTTTGCAGAAACTTAATTCTTTGTTTTGTGCCAGATACACAAAAAACAAACTTTACATCAGATAAATCTTTTAAAAAAGTCATGGCTTTCAATAAAACTTCAACCCCTTGCCAAGGCTGAACAGCACCAATATAAATTAAATATTTTTCTGGGGCGTTAATTGGTTTTTTGTGTTCTAGGTTAGTAAGTCTTGTTCCGTTTTGAATAACTGTTATTTTTTTTGTATCAATTCCTAGGCTTTCCAAGAAAGATTTTATAACGTAAGATGGACAAATTATTGCATCTGCTTTTTCAAGACATTTAAGTTCCATTTCTCTGATTTTTTTTAGTGTTATTGATAAAGCAGAAGAAACGCGTGATGGTATTTCTATTGACGGTAAAGCATTCACTTCATAAACAAATTTTGTAGAGGTTTTTTCTAAAGCTTCTATTATAGGAATGCCACTCCATGGGTCTCTAAAATGAGCTATTTTTATTTCGTTTTTAATAGCAATAACTTCATTGTAGACAAATTGACCAAAATCCATCGCTTTTTGCAGATAGTTTTCTTCGGAAGTAATATAACGTCTGATTTGAATATTATTATCTTCAATTTGCCATCTTGGAGTTTTTTCGTCGCCTAATACTAAAAGCAAACCACTGCCGATGTAGTTGAAAAGTTGGGGAGCAAATTCCCCTATATGAACAGCAGCGCCTTTTGGAGCGGGAAAAGTGTCGAAAGATGCATAAATTGCTTGTGGTAAATAATTTAAATTACCCATTTTTAATTATCACCACCCAATGCAATAATAAATTTAAAATAAAAAAAGTCTATTACCATTTTTATTCTTTCTATAGTTAGAGGAACAAGAGAAACTCTGTAGCGTATAGAACGATAATCGTTGTCAGGATAAACTATAGGTTTTTCATTCATATTTGTTTCATCATCATTTTCTTCCTGATCTAAGTATTTGTAACCAGTTAAGGTTGGCATAAAAATTAGTCTTCTGAAAAATGCTTCTGGATAACCTTTGTAATATTCTATTATTTCAAAATAATTTAATACTTCTCGCCAAAAATCAGAAATTTCTATTTCATAAGAATCAACGATTAAATGTAGATAACGTCTTTTTTTCTTTAGTTCGTTAATTGCAAAATCGTGGCAGGTTTTTAGAATAGGATTTTTTTCTATTACATTTTTGGGTATTTCAACAGGTGATTTGGGGTAAAAAATCTCTACATCTTTTTGAGAAATTTTAGATTCTTGTTCTCGCATTGTAATATAAAAGGCTAGAGTAATGGATAAAGCAAATAATATTATCGCTATAATTGTTGGTTTGTTATTCATATTTCATTATTAGGTGTTTTTGGAGCAAATTCTTTTACTGTTATACCTTCAATAAATGCAATTATAAGCCCTAAAAACACTATGTAAAAATATTGTATTCCGTGCATGACAATAGAAAAAGCAGCTCCATCTTCTGAAGTATGTCCAAGCACATTGCTAAGAGTGAAAATGCAAAAATATTCATAAATTCCTAAAACTCCTGGACTAGCAGGAATCATTGAAGAAATTGAAAGAACCGTTAAAACAAACGAAGCTTGAATAAAATTTTCCGTAAAACCAAAAGCTTTAAAACCAAGCCACATAGTTAAAACAGAACTTGCCCAGCAAATCGAAGAAGAAAGCAAAATTTTAATAAGTCTTTTTAAATCTTTAATAGTAGACAATCCATCTACGAATTTTAATGCAATATTAGAGAGAAAATCGCCTATTTTTCTAGGAAAAAAATAAACAATACTTTTAATTATTCTTTCAAAAATATTTCGTTTAAAAATGGCAAGTAAAATTCCAAATAAAATTAAGCTGTAAAATACAGCTGTTATTATGCTTGCTTTTCTTAGCAAGTCGTTTCCTGTAAAGTTTTGAAAGGAAATAAGAATCAGTCCTAAGAGCATAATACCATCGAAAAATCTTTCTAACACTACAGCACCTAGAGTTTCACCAGATTCGGCTATGCCTTTTTGGGAAAAATAAAAAGGTTTAAAGAACTCACCTGCTCTAGCTGGCAAAATATTATTAAAGAAAAATGTCATTATAAGACCATAGAAAGAATACTTAAAAGTTAGGCTTTCTTTTGGTTGTATAATAAGCCATCTGTGGGTTCTTGTAAGCATTTCTAATGTGTAAGCGATAATTAACAAAAGTATGTAAACAGGGTCAAGACTAGATAAAGTTTTTGGTAAAGCATAAAAATCTATTTTTCTTAGTGCTAACCAAAGAAAAAATAAACTAAAAAAAATTCCCAAAAACTTTTTGTATTTTGACATAAGATAATAGTATCATTTATAAGTAACTTTCTCAATTATTATTAAAGCAACTTAATATCTTCAAGGGAAAAGATATATGGAAATTTGGCAATTTTGGTTAAGTATTGCAATTATTTTCTGCTTACTAGGGGTTATTTTAGCAATTTTGATAAAGAAGCATAAAGACAAACACAAAATTGTTGCTCTTCAAAAAAATCTTGAAGATTTAGAAAAAAGTTTCAAATTCTTAAAAGAAGATATAGAATTTGCTACAGAAAAAAGCTTGACTAACCTTGAAGAAAAAAGCACTAGGATAAAAGAATTTTTAACAATTGCTGACAACAAATGTCTTTATGCCAATAGTCTGTTGAAAGAAATTGAGCAGGAAACTGAAATATTAAAAGAACTTAACGCTTCTGGTGGTAATAACATTATAAATTCATCTGCAGATAAACAAAAACTTCTTGCTTCTGTAAACGAAAAGATAGAAGTTATTGCAGCCGAATTGAGAGAAGATATAAAGAATATCAATAATCATCTAGGTTATTTGAACAATCGTGTAATTAAACTGGAAAGTCAGTCTTTAGAAGGTGATACATCTACTATCTCACAGATTGATGACTATTCAAAAGAAGAATTAAAATCTGAAATTCTTGATTTAAAAATAAAAATAAAAGAACTAGAAAATTCTATTTCAGAAAGAGTTACCGATGAAATATCTAAACAATTAGGAACTTTGACTGGATTAGCAGAAATACCAATAGACTCAGGAAAAGTAGAAGAAGCTTCTATAATAGACACCTCGACAATAATAGATGCCTCTATCTCTAGTTTACCAGACAATGTTGAAAAAAACTTCCCTCAAAACGATAAAAAAGATAATTCTAAAGTTGAGTATTATCCAAAAGGTAAAGAGTTAATTGCACAAGAAATAATGGAATGTTACGAGCAGGGAATCAGTATTCCAGAAATAGCAGATAAACTAAAATTAAGTCGAACAGAAATTGATTTAATAATAAAAATCAACAAACAGATGAATTCTGTTGATAAAGCTGAAAGTTATGGCAATTAGAAACCTATCTTCAACAACGAAAAATATTTTAATATTAATATGTTTTATTATTGTAGGAGTGCTTGTTTATTACCTACATCATGTTATAGCACCTTTTCTAGTTGCTTTGATAATTTCGTATATTCTTAACCCTGCTGTTAGATTTCTTACCACAAAGAAATTTTCAAGAAATATGGCTGTTGTAACCATATTTATAGCTTTTATTATTGCGGCAGTTGTTTTCGTTGTTCCATTTGTTTTTTCAATGATTAATCAAGCAACAGATATGGGAATAAAACTAAAAAACCTTGATAGAACTAAGCTGACAAAACAATATAGCGAAATAGAAACAAATATTAAGGAAAAAATAAAAATATGGTTTCCTGATTACAAATATAATCTTTCTGAATTTTTTCAAAGCTCAAAATTCCAAGAATATCTTTCAGAAGCTGTTGTAGCAATAAAAGATGGCTTGATGTTAGTTTCTAGTAAGCTTTTGGGTTTTGTTGGAAACACGTTTAGCGGCGTTTTCAATTTGTTTTTTATACCTATACTTGTCTTTTACATACTGCTTGATATAGACAACATCTATGAAGGTTTTAAAAAATTAATTCCTCCAAACTATAGAGAAAGAACTCTTGTTATATTTGGAAAAATAGATACACAGTTAAGTGCTATGTTGCGAGGTCAATTTATTGAAAATTTTATTTTTGCTCTAATGATGACTATTGGTTTTGCTTTTTCAGGATTAAAAGCTTGTTTGTTTTTAGGCCCAATTTCTGGATTGGCTAATTTTATACCTTATCTAGGTGGTTTCTTTTCTGCTATTCTTGCATTTTTTGCAGGAATCACACAAATTTCTGAAGCAGGAGCGGGACTTTGGATAGGAGTAATAATAACAATAGCGATTGCTCAAACTATTGATGTGTGGTATTTACAACCTCATATAGTTGGTGAAAACGCAGGATTACACCCTTTGACAACAATGTTAGCTCTCACAATTGCTGGTAGCGTGGCAGGTATTATAGGAATGTTGCTTGCAGTGCCAGTTGCTATAATAATTAAAGTATTAGGTATAGAACTTTATCATGAACTATATGATCAGGAGCCACTAATGAATGAGCAACAATAATTCTGCAATAAAGGTTACAGCTTTAAGTAAAAGTTTTGGAAAAAATAAAATTCTTGATAATTTAAATTTTACTGTGCCTATAAATGCTATAGCTGGTTTTCTAGGACCTAATGGAGCTGGAAAAACAACAACGCTTAGAATGATGTTAGGGCTTCTCCCTGCTCCTAAAGATAAAATAGAATTATTGGGCTATTCTTTACCAAGATATAGAACCAATGCTTTAGAAAAAATAGGAGCCGTAGTAGAAAACCCTAGTTTTATTGATACAATGACAGCTTTTGAAAACCTTCGTTGGTTTGGATCGCTCTATAAACCTGTTGAAGATAGAAGAATATATGAAGTAATAGAAATGGTAGGTTTGAAAGAGGCGACATATCAAAAATTTGGTACTTTTTCTTCTGGAATGAAACAGCGTTTGGGTGTTGCATTCGGTCTTTTACATAAACCAGAATTATTAATTTTAGATGAACCTACAAGTGGAATGGATCCTGCTGGACGTGTTCAAATGAGGGATATTCTTTTAGATATTCACAAGAATGAAAAAGCTTCTATATTTTTATCTAGTCACTTATTAGATGAGGTTCAGAAACTTTGTAACTATGTAGTTATTATAAATAAAGGTCAAATGGTTACAGAGGGGTATGTTGAAGATATTTTAGCTTCTAATGAAGAACGTTATGAAATTAGAGTTGAAGATGATGTAAAAGAAAGAACCAAAGGTGTTCTAGAAGTATTACCAAATTTGGTGAAATCAGTTAATTTTTCTCCAAGAGGTTTCATAGTTGATATTGAAAAGAATTCTTCAGCATTAATAAATGAAGTTTTAGTAAAAGCAGGTATTATGGTTCAAGCTTTAATACCACTTGAAAGCTCACTAGAAGAAACATTTATAAAACTTACTGAAAAAAATGCAAATATTATTTCATCAAAAATAAATAACCCCAACTGATGCAAAAAAACACAAAGGAAGACATTAAATAATCATGAAAAGAATAATGAATCTGATTCTTTTTGAATTGAAAAAAATATTAAACAATAAAAAAGCCTTTCTATTTTTGTTAGTTCTTAATATAACACCGATTATTACAAGTCTGATTCTTTTGGTTGTATATATTTCTTTTAGAGGTTTTGGTTTTGGTGATATTCAGTTTGCAGGGGTGAAAAAGACCATTCAGTATATGTTTACAGGGCATTTTACGCTATTTTCTTATATTGCCCCATTTTTTCTTGCTTTAATTGTAGGTGATAGCTTTTCTACCGAATTTGGAAAAGGTTATATGAAAATGTTGTTAGTAACACCTGTAAAACGTTGGCAAGTAATAACGGCAAAAACACTATCAATTATAACTTTTTTGGTAATCGCAGTAGCTTTAGGTGGAATAATTCTTCAAAGTGATTTGCTTATTGCAAAAGCAATAACTCAGCCATCTGGGTTTTTGCCAGGAAGTTTACAGTCTAAAGCAATGGATAGCTCTATTGCCATGGTAACAGCTTCTTCTGCAAGCCAGCTGTTAGTAATTACTTTTATTGCAAACTTAATGTTGATTGGTTTCTTTATTATGTTTTCAATGTTCTTTGAATCGGCTATACTTATGTCGTTCTGTAGTTTAAGTGCAATAATGGCTGTTCATGTGTTTTACTGGTCATCAGATATAATAAAAGCTTTGTTTGATGATATTGCAAAAACTTTAGTGGCAAATTTTGAATTCTTGTCACAATTCTGTTTTACACGTCATTTTACTAATCTTTTATCGGTAGATATTATTCAAGATATTCTTGATGGAAAGCTTAATATAATGTCTGATAAAATTTACAACCCACTAGGTCAATGTCTTCTTTGGTCGTTGGTTTTCTATGTCATAGCCACTATTATATTTTCTAGAAAACAAATATTGCATTAATGTTCTGTTTTAACAAATAATGCATCGGTAAATGGGCTACAAATACCTCTTTGAGACAAAGCCTCTGTTGAAAGTATAGAACCGAGCCATTTCCCATCGGTTGTTAAAATAGCAGATTTATATTCTTCATTTTCTTTTAATTTCGGCAAAAGAGAAACTATGCGTTTTTTTGAATCATCATCTATCGTTTGAAGATTCACCATTATTTCGCATTTATTCATTCCAACAAATTCATTTGCACCAATATGTATTAGCATTTTTACAATCACTTAGTTGTTTTTTCTGAAACTTTGAATTTCTTAAAAAGACGAACAATCATATAAACCGTCAATATACTAGTTGTTAAATCCGAAGCTGGCAAACTTAACCAAACTCCTGTTAACCCCAAATATTTTGGCAATATTAATAAAAATGGAATAAGAAATATCAACTGTCTTGTTAAAGAAAGAAACATTGAAGTTTTAGCCATTCCAATACTTTGGAATAATGCTGTAGCAACAATTTGAAAACCTAATAATGGGAAAATTATCGAAGTAAATCTTAATCCATAAACAGATAATTCAATAAGCTTTTCTTCATGCGTAAATACTTTTACAACCATTCCTGGAAATAATTCAGCTATTATAAAGAATAAGGATGAACAACAAGTTGCAATCCAGACAGTATATTTGAAAGCTTCTTTTACGCGACTATATTTGGTCGCTCCATAATTATAACCGACAATTGGTTGCATTCCTTGATTAAGCCCCATAATAACCATAATACAAAACATAGCTAACTTGTTTATTATTCCAAAAGCACCTATAGCCAAATCGCCATCATTTCCACCATAAAAAAACAAACTTTTATTTATGATTATAACCACACAGCAAGCTGCTATTTGCATACTCAAAGGTGAAAGTCCTATTCCTATAATACCTTTTAAAATATTCCAACGAGGGATAAAAATATCTTTGCAGAAATGAATAAGCTCTCTTTTGTTACAAAAATGTATAATTAACGCAATAAGAGGAACAGACTGTGCGATAACTGTTGCCCATGCGGCACCAGCAATTCCCATTTTTAGTGGGTAAATAAAAATAGGGTCTAAAATAGTATTAAGCAAAACTGTTACAATAGTTAAAATCATTGCTTTTTTAGGATGTCCAGCTGACCTTAATGTTGCATTCAGACCTAGATATGTATGTGTAATGACATTTCCATAAAGAATTATTTGTAAATAATCTTTTGCATAACTTATTGTGTTGTCGCTAGCTCCAAAAAAATATAAGATAGGATCTAGATAATAAAGCATTATTGCCATAAAAGCTAACCCTAGAGCAATATTCAAGTTTAATACATTACCTAGAATTCGCTGAGCTGTGACTTTATCGCCTTCTCCAAGTTTAACAGAAAGTAAAGTTGAAGCTCCAACTCCAACCATAGCACCAAAAGCAGCGCTTAAATTCATTACTGGAAAAGTTAAAGCTAATCCTGAAATAGCTAACGGACCAACACCTTGACCTATAAAAATGCTATCGACCATATTGTAAAGAGATGAAGCGGTCATTGCTATGATGGCGGGTCCTGCGTATTCAACAAGCAGTTTTTTTATGGAAGTATGTCCTAAAGCTTCGGTTCTATCTATGACTTTGTTTTTTTCTTCGTTTTCTGACATTTTAATAACTTTCTGAATAAGGTTTTTTTTGATTTCTTTGTTTTATAAATTAAACTGTTATTTGCGTTTAAAGTCAAGATAAACTGTCCGTTGTAAAAAAATAAATTTTTCTGGATAGACTTTGTTTTGCTTTCAGTAATGCCACGTTTGTCTACGGCAGGCTCGCAGAGTCTGTGCTAAAACTAAGAAATTTATAAAAATTCAATGTATGGAGTAATGTCCTCGCCCCCTTTTGGAGGCTGTCTAAAAACTAAGAATTTGTTAAAAATTCAGTGTATGGAGTAATGGCCTTGCCCCCTTTCGTAAAGGGGGACTAAGGGG
>CAJOQX010000373.1 GCA_905236865.1 Candidatus Rifleibacteriota bacterium | reverse complement strand
TTCGTTCCAACTATATTCTTTAATTTATTGTAAAAAGAATCTAAGGTTTTAAAATCATCATTATCTCTTAAAACATCAATGTAAGAAGGAAGCCTTTTACATTGATATAACAAATCATTAAAACCAGTATTTTCTTCTGCTTTCTTAATATCCTTACAGAATTTTTTAGGAAGTATTGATAAATCAACGTCATTAGGTATTTCTGGCATCAGCTTTTTGAATTCTGTTATTTTAGTAAGTCCATTCATAGTTGAAGAATTATCAATCAAACTATTTATAGTTGGAATCAAAGACATAGTATGTGTGCTAACAACAAATCTATTGATATCTCTTTGTATATAACTTTTTACCATATCAACAAAAACTCTAGGCCAAAATCTTTTTAGAGTACAAATAGCACATAAATGTTCTTTTTTATTATTATTTGGCAATTCGCTCCAAATAGAATCATTGCGTTTACCAGGAGAACATTTTAGCAAATCTCTATCTCTAGTCAGCCATTCTCTTTCTCCACAAAGAGTACATCTAAAACCTTCTTGTGGAAGTTGCTTAAAATCTCTCAAACTCTTTGAAGCAGCCAAAGATTTATCCGCTAATTCATATATTGCTGGATAAACTACACCTGCTTTAGGCTTCCAAAATGTTGTTCCACTAATAGAAACTTCGTTTTTTATAGTTTTCCAATAATCTTTATTGAAGAAATTTTCAGAATCATCAGAAAAAATACTATATGCTTGCTTTAATTTTTCTAAATAAGCTGATTTATCGCTAATATCATCTTCCCAATCGACAGAAGTCATAAAAACCTGTGGAAATTCTTCAAGTTGTTTTTCTACTTGTTCTTTTACAACTTGAGAATTACCTACTTCTATTTCTTCTAATGCTTTTTTAGTCCATTCTTTTATCTTATTTCTTACAGCAGTTTTTACTTTTTCTGCAAGTTCTAATGCTCTTTCAGATGGGACAATAGCAGAGAATTTATTAGGTAAACATGCTGCAAACAAAGGATTAGAATCTGTCGAGTTATTTAACCATTCCGCATCATTTCTTCTAAATTCATCTTTCCACAAGTTTTCATAGTCAGCCCCAGCTTCTTTTGCTTTATCCATAAGCCATAAATCGACTATAGCAAGACCTCTAATCTGAGGAAAAAGAAAAGCATCAGGTCCTATTTCATCAGCAATAACTTTCATTCCTTCCCAAACCATTGAAGAAAGCAAGTGAGAGCCAGCCCAAAGATCAGATGTAGCACGAGCTTGAGCAATGAAACTTTGAACGGGCCCAAAAGCCATATTTAAAATTGATACTTTTTTCTTATCAAAACGAGCTCCAGCAAAAGCAGAAGTTAAATCTAGGTGATTCCAAATAGAATGGTCTGGAACTCTAGTATCAGCAGGAAGAAGTTGCCAAAGCTGACCAAGTTTGTCTTTACATTCTGTAGCAAAACGCCAAAGAGCTAGAAATTTAAGCTTAGCATCATTACCAAGATTTAAAATTCTTTCAAAATGTTCATAAGATACTTCTTTAACAGATTTATAATCTATATCGGTTAAATCGTAAAGTTTAAGCTGTGTGCCAGTTAATGGGTGAATCAAAACTGGATCAGAAGCGAAATCTACTTGTGACCACTTTGCATATCTACCTTCGCCTTCTTCTCTAGGCCATTGAGGTCTATCAGCAGAAGCAGCAATATGATCGGCAATCTCTATTTCAGAATTTATTTCTTTTGAATCTATATCTAAGTCTATTTCATCTCTTAATTCTTCTAAAAGCTTTTTAATCGTTCCTTTTTCATGACCGCTTGGATCGTGAAATAATACAAAGCACTTTTCAGCTGGATCATGTAGCCAAGCAACTAATTTATTTTCCCACAATGATTTTGTCATAATCTCCATCTCCTCTTATAAACGTGAACAAGCACCACAATTGTCTAGAAAAGAATGGATTTCTTTCCAAACAATAGGTTCAAATTGTTGATATTTATTCTTTATCGTTTGATTTTTTTCAAAGAATTTGATAGAAACTTTACAAGGTAAATGAAAAATTAATCCGTAATACTTATTGTTATTATCTTTAACAATTTTAAAACGTAATTGACTTGGATTTCTTGATTTTCCCATTTTATCAAAGCTATGACTTGGACTAATCGGATAAGAAATAATATATCTTTTAGAAACAATATTAGTATTTTTATCGTTTCTATTATCAAATTTAAAATGAGTTCGATATTTAATTTTAATATCTGCCAATTCTTTTATTACATCTTCAAATCTATTTTGACAAGATGTTTTCCATATTAATAAACCTTTTGTATCTTTTCCTATCTTTCTTGCCCAATCAAGATTAATTAAAAGTGAAAAATCATCTGAATATTTAGTTAAGATTTTTTCTTTTATTACCTCATTATCTATTTCAACTTTTTCTTTTCCATTTAATTCAGCAGATTCTATTCTGATAGAACCCCAACCGTTTCTCGAACGAGAACCAATAGTGCCAAACCAGGCTATTAGCTGTATTGTTTCTATTAATTCATCTTTGTAATGCTCTGGGAAGCCAATCCAAAGTGTATTGGTTTCATTTGGAACAATATATTTTTTAGTGTCTTTAGTAATCGGTCCATAACCCAAATACAAATCTGATTTAATATATTTTTGTTTGGTTTCAGGATGAAAAACTGTATTAGAATTAATAGGAGTGTTGCAGTTACTTTCTTTCCAATTATCAATCAATTTCAGTCTAAGCTTAGATTTCCCTGATTTTATATTTTTGCTTTCATCATCTGAAGCATTTCCGAAAAGATTAGCTTCATCACTTCTAATTTTGTTTAAATTGCAATCATTAGAGGCTTTAACCACTCTCCACCATTGACGAAGCAAAGCTTTAAAAGGTGGTGTTCTCCATTGTCCTTCTTGTTTTGCATTTCCTATGAAAGCTGGTGTATTAAAAGATATTTTCAATTCTATTTCACTATATTTTTCAGTCATAAACTTTACCTTTCAATTTTTATCTTTCAATTTATTATAGCTTCTAGTTCATAATCTGTTCAAAATTTATGTTTGCAAAATTCAAAGTAATGAATATTTAATTCCCTAGGTTAAAAATCAACTAGAAACTACTACATTACATATATTCTCCTTATACTCTTCACAAATTTCAATATACACTTATAACAGTTAAATTGTCTATAAGTATAAAAATATATTTATTGATTATGAGTTAGTGTAGTTATAAATAATAAGTTTTAAAAATAAATAGTATTCAAAAAATTTTTATTAAAAAACAATTTTACAATAGAAAAAAGCTAAAATACTTCCCTAATCCCTTATCTCTATAATACTAGATTTCCACGCTACCGCAATACTTTGCATTGCAGTCCCTTCATTCGAGCTATCACTCGCCAGCTTCACCACCATTCATGAGACAGCATTTTCGGCTCGCAATTATAATCTCGTTATAGATCAACAATAAACGCACCAAAATTATCTCGATTGCTTAAATGACGTATATGCGCAACATTTATTCGACCTTGGCCTAAAGTTATGCTTCTACCACAGCGTAAGACTTCGCCTGCATTAAGAAGCTCTTCAAAACCTGCTACGGGTCCAATATAATTTACTGTTCCTATAATACCTGAAACAGGGATGCGTCGGTCTTGACGGGTTGAGTAACGTTCCCAACAAACTGTTTCTACGTTCATTCCTGAAATTTTAACTTGTTTAGCCAATTCGGATATTTCACTAAAATGCCAGTTCAGTTTTCGACCTTCAGTAGCTTCAAAAAAAGTATAACGTCTCATTAAAGAGCCAACTATACGGCTAAAATCAGGTTCTTTGGTTATTCTTCCATTATCTTTAAAAGCTACGGGAGTAACAAGATTAAGCTTTAATTCACAGTTTTCAGTATTATTCCAATTAGGTTCTTGAACAGTAAAGTTTTCTATTTCTGGAAGAATAACATCATC
>CAJOQX010000372.1 GCA_905236865.1 Candidatus Rifleibacteriota bacterium | reverse complement strand
TTTATAAAGGGGGACTAAGGGGGATTTTAAAATAATTAGGCAAAACTAATTTTAGAGTAAAAAGCTAGTTTTTAGACAGCCTCTCGTGAAGGGGGATTAAGGGGGATTTTAAAATAATTAGAATAAACTAATTATGGAGCCAAAATCTAGTTATTAGACAGCCTCTAAGGGGAGGAATTTATGGTTTATTTCATCTAAAATGTAACTTATTATTTAACATTTATAGCAATGACGGAAAAGAATCTAAAAACGCTTAAAATGTATTTTTAAACGGAGAGTCTATTACATGAAATTTTGCAGAAGATTAGCTAGAAAGTTGTTTTTTGAAAGACAGAAAGCCGACAAACGGCATATAAAGGAAATGAGAAGAGGCAGTGTACAAAACCTGTTGACTTCTTCCATACAGAAAATCTTACTTAGTGTGACAGGTATAACTATGCTTGCTTCACCATTGTTTGGGGCTTCCCAAAGTAAGATTACAGCTCTAGGCTCTCAAACAAAAATCAACTACGATGAAGCAAAAAAGACTCATACTATAACTACTTCTCTAACAAAAGGCGAAAATGCTTTCAATGCTTTCAAAGATTTCACGCTTCATTCTAATGAAATAGCTAATCTTCAACTTCCTAATGGCTCAAAAAATCTTCTTAATTTTGTTAGAAATAAAATAGATATACAGGGTACACTAAATGCTGTAAAAAATAATAAAATCGGTGGAAATCTATATTTTCTAAGCTCTGAAGGACTAATTGTCGGAAAGGGTGGGGTAATCAACGCTGGTGCTTTCTATGCTATGACTCCGACTAAAGGTTTCATGGATAAATTCATCGGCAACGACAATAAATTAGATATCGGCAGAGTTGATGCTGAAATAGGTTATATTGTTGATCGAAAAATTTCCAATCATAATGCTGCTTACGATTATGGTGTTACAATCAATCCTTATGGCGAAATACAAATTGAAGGAAAGATTAATACAGTTAATGGTATTGGCCTTTATGCAGGTGGCTTTGGTGAAGGCAAAGATGCAAAGAAAAAGGGTTTATATATTGGCAAAGATGCTGTTTTAAATAGCTTAGATGCTAGTGGGTTCAGCTCGGTAGTAAATGTCAGCGGTCTCAACCTGCCATCAGCTACTGATATAGTCGAAGATGGCGGTAAAATCGAACTTGTTTCTGTTCAAGATAATACTCATAATTCCAGCAAAATTCTTGAATTGGCAACAGGTTATTCTAGCTTTATTACTGCTAGCGCTGCAGCAAAAATAGAATCCCATGGCACAATTAATAGCCGAAGTGATGTTTCCTTAACTGCTTATGCTTCAAATGGTCATGTAAAATATATTAATAAAAAAGGCGAAAAGAGTGAGTTTGATCAAGTAGCAAATATAGCAGATATTTATTCCACAGTAGTAGTAAATGGAAATATTACTGCTGATGGTGACATTTCTATAGATGCAACTTCAGACAATATAAACGAACTTAAGACGCCTAATCTGGCGGCTTTAGGTTTGGAATTAATGGGAACAACCTTTTCTGCTTTCCCTTTAAATATTGATGCTAATGTTCTTGTTTCAAAGACAAAATCTAATGTAGACATAAGAAAAGATGCAAAATTAGAAGCTGAAGGAGCTATTGAAATTGCTGCAACTACAAATTCTACAGAAGTTTCAGGATCAAAGACCTCTAGTTTTGTAACTACAAAGGCAGCAAGTTCTAATTTAAATTGGTTACCCATAATTGCCACAGCAGTTAATATTTCAGAAGCTAGTTCTAATGTTGATTTTGATGGTAAAGCCACTTCTAATATGGCATATCAAGCACCTGTAGGCGATAAACGTAAGAAGTCAATTACTATTACTTCTGAATCTAATAGTGATTTTTCAGTTGATACAAAAGCTAGTAGTTCTAATTCTCAATCTGCTTCTGCAATTGCTGTAAGTATAGGAAAACATAAAAATACTTCATCTTTAACTTTAGGGAAAAACGCAAAGCTTGAAGGCGAAAATGATATAGAAATTTCTTCTACTACCAATTCAGACAACTCTGTCTGCGCAGAATCTTCATTAAAAAAGACTGCCTATATCGTTCCTGCAGTTGCCGTTTCTATTTTTGATACTGAAGCTACCTTAAATGTTGAAAGTTTCATTGATACGAAGAAACAGAAGGGTGAGTTCTCTTTAAGTGCTGAGAATAATATTGATTCAGATGAATTGGTCGCAGATGCTGGTATTCCTGCCTCTCCATGGCCATGGCAAGATGCTGCTAGTAATGCAAAAAAGAAAGCATTAGATACTTTATATGATAAACTTGGTCTTGCATCAAAAATCCAGGGGGCTATTCCCCAGGCTCAAACTGCTAAATTCAGTGTTGCAGGTGCTGTTGCTTATGGTGGTGGAAAGCATTCTTCGAATTTAAATATAAAACCTACAGCTTCTATAAAGAGTCTTGGTGATTTGAGCCTGTCTTCAAATATGAATATCATGGATACGAAATATGATGTCTGTTCAGATATTTATTTGTGTGATGACCATGGAGATGCCAAATTTGAAACTTCTATAGCTTTTCTTTATAGCGATTATGATTATTCTTCAACTATTCTTATAGACGATTCTTCAAACCCCAAAACTCAAATTTCTGGGAAAGATGTTTCTATAGAAAGCTCGGTTTATCAACCTTATAGACGACCTGAAGCAATGGTTGAAGATTTAAAGAGTGCCTGGAAAAAAGTTGAAGATTATTTTGATGGTTCTTCTCATGCGGAGTTAGCAAAGAGAGTTGGTAAAAGTTTTGACAAACTATTTACGTTAGTAAAAGACCCATTAGATATGACTTCAGCAGGTAATGCTCAACAGGCAGGACAGGTTTGGCGTGAAGTCACAGATGTTTTTGATTCCTTATATGAATTAATTAAAAAAGAGGCTATTGTTACTGAAGACGGTATAATTGGAAGACTAATAGATACTGTCAAAAAAGCTTTAGAATTTAAGGAATACTCAAATTATGTAAATTATACGGTCTCTAGTTCTTCAAATACAACTGAAGCTGGTAACGACCAGCCATTTTCTATAAGTGGTTCAGTATTTTATGGTGACAATACGTCAAAAAGTAATATTTATATCGGTAAAAATACTGTAATTAACGGAAACTCTGATAATAGTATTGATATAACTTCTAATGCCGATGTGACTACCACTACTATGGTTGGTGGTATTCCTGTATTATATCAGAATAATCAGGCTAAAAATTCTATAGGTGGTTCTGTTCTTATCCACAATAATAATTCTGAATCAAATATACTTATTGCAAATGGAGCCTCAATTGGTAATTCCGAATTAGATGAAATCAATATTAATGCTACAAACCTTTTTAAACCTATAGAAATAGTAATGGGCACTTCATCAATAACCAATGGTTTTAATGCTATGGGTTCAGTATTAAATGGTGATAGTTTTTCAAACATTAGAATTGATGATGGTGTCGATTTAGCTGCAGATACCATAAAACTTGATGC
>CAJOQX010000371.1 GCA_905236865.1 Candidatus Rifleibacteriota bacterium | reverse complement strand
AGTGCAGACACACATTCGTTACCGAACTGAACAGAAGAAAAGGCGACCCGATATGCATAGACAGGATTGTGGGGCACGCAAGCGGACATATCGGACACGACATATACACGCACAAATCCATTCAGGAGCTTTCAGACTGCATAGAGCTTGTTTCGTATAAGTGACACGTAAGTAACAAAAACGCACTAAAACAGGCATAAAACCGATACTAATACAAATAGTATACCATTTTCACAAGCTTGTCGTTGACAACCTTGTGAGTTGTTCTTCTACAGCTAAAGTTATTTTTATTAAACAGTGGGTGAAATTTATAATGGTCAGAAATGAGTCTGAGGCTAAATTAAATGAATAAATTCCAAAAAAACTTTATTTCTATCATGTTAGTATTTGACCTTTTTTTCTTAAATCTAATTCCATTATTAGCGGAAGCAAAAGTAACTAAAATTGGTCCAAAAGAATTTAACTATTTCCTAAATGACTGCAATATGGAAGATAGATTACAACTTGGTCTTACCTTAGATTTAATAACACAAGAAGAGTATGCGAACAAAAAGAACTGGAAAGATATTGAATCTAGATGTTCATTAAATAAAATAAGATATGAGATAAATTACAGGTCATATCATTTTTTCAGTTCAACATCTAATTCGGAAGTTAATTATCACGAAATAGTAGAATGGGTAGCCGATTCTATGGGTGTAGGAACTTTGAATAAAAGTACCCAAGATCTAGAAGAAGAAATAGTAAAGAAAGTTATGGAAAAAATTTGGGATAATCTGACTATAACCCAACGTAAAGATTTACTTCTAGCTATGCAAAAAAATACTGGGAAAAAAATAGATAACATAGATGATCTTATTCTCAAAAGTGGTCAAGTTGTCATATCAAGTTTAATAGCATTAAAAGCAGTATTTGGTTTTAAGTTCTTTAGCTTAGCAATGGTATTCCTAAAAGGTGTAGCAACTATATTAGGTATAACTCTCCCATTCGGTGTATATACAGGTTTGGCTAGCTTACTAGGCTTTCTTACAGGTCCTTACGGATGGATTATTTTAATAATTTCATTAGCTGTTACAGCAGGACAACCCGATCCTAATGATGCTATTAAATTCGTAATAACTAGCTATTTCATAAGAATGCATCACATCGAAGAAAAAGCAAAAATAGCAAAGCAAATCTCTCAGAAATCCAAAGAAGAAGATGAAAAACAACAACTTATGTTTATGGTTCTAGTTTTTTTTGGAATATTAGAAATACTAATCTTTTTATTTTTTCGCAAACGAAAAAAACATAGCGTTAACCTTGACAGCAATCTCAAGTAGTGGAGAAATGTCACCTATTTAAAATAGCAATCATTATATTCAAATAACCAGCAAAGGTTGTTTGAGACAAATAAAGAATCAACAAGCAAGTAGCTGGCTATGATGATTCCCAATATTTATAACTCAACTTTTCCACTTCATTTTCTTATTTAGAAGATGATAAATACAATGGTTTAATCATAAAAAATGTAATAATTGATAACTAAAATGCTCTTTTTATATAGGGAAATGTCATTCGTAAGAATTTAACGAAAGGGGGCGCGGACATTACTCAATACATTAATTTTTATTAAATTTTCTATTTTTTAGCACTGCCTCTCTCAATAATGGTTATAATAGAGACTAACGGTTTTAAACAATTCCCTAATCTCTTGCCTCTTATCTCTTAAAGACAGGATTGCTAAACTAACGCTTGCAGATGCGGTTTGATAATTTTGATTAACAAAGAAACATATGATTTACAGGCTATTCTGCTAACTTGACACTAATAAGAATAATTAGTTAAAATAATTACATCAGAGTTCCTAGTAATTTCTTATAAATACTTTATGTTAAATCTTGATTTGTTCTGGTTTTTACTTTAGGGTTAAAATAATAAAAGAAAAGAGAGAAAAATGATAAACTCAAACAATCGCAAGCTTGCATTAAGTGGTTGGTTAAAGGAGAACAATCCAAGAGAGTATTCTACACTAATAAAGTTACAAAAGTTTCTGCTTTTTTATGAACTCTTTTCAAAGATTGATGGTGAGATAAGTGATTTGAGTCATCTTAGAGGTTATAAAATAGGACCAGTGTTCTGTGATGTTTGGGGCGATTATACAAAAGAAAGATATTACTTTGATATAAAAGCTACAGAACAATATAAAGACAATATAGAGAAAATAAATAACGATAGGGCTAAGCTCTGTGCATTTGTTGTTCAAGTTCTTTCCGATACAGAACTATCTGATTTTACTCATAACATGAACCTTTGGAAATCCAAACAGGAAAAAATAGCTCAAGGTGAAAAGCAGGTTCCCTTAAATATTGAAGATTTTAACTCTAATGATGAAAATATGATAAAACTTCTTAAAGATATGTATCCTGTTTCTTTGATAGATAATTCAGTAGTTGTAGAGCTTAATAACTATTCTTTTGTTTTTAATAAAGAAGATTATAAAAAATTTAATCCAGAACACTTAGACAGCCTTTATGCTGTGACTCAAATTGATAAAGATTTGCATAATCCTGTTTATGTTGAGATTGATGAACAACGCAGACTCTTAATTGATTAAAGAAAAAGACGTTATAAGAATGAAGATACCTTATCCTGGTCTTAATTCTATTTTAGCTTCTAAAGTCCATATGTATGTTTGTAAAAAATCAGTAAATGATTTAAAACATTTTGTTAAATGTCAGACTGTTAAACCCTATATGATTTATGGAACTAATCCAGTAATTAATAGTTAGATAATTGAAATGTCAGATATAAAAAGAAATCCTTTTAATCATACAACAATTATAGATTGTGACAAAATTTTTACTTCAGTTAAATGCAAATACGATTTAAAAATGAGGACTACATCAAGAACAGATGTATGTGATGATTTATTTCAAATTATTCTTTCAAAATCTAATTGTGCTCTTGAAATTGAGATTGACAAAAGAGAACTTCAATCTATTAATTGTTTAATCACAAATATATAACTTATATAGCCAATGACGGTTATAACACTAACATTCGTTAGCTTAATTTCTCTAATCCCTAAAATATAAAAATTACCAAGCGGTTTTACCTGTAAGAAGTAATGAATCAATGTCTTTAAAAGCGTTTTCAATACTTTCGCTATGGTAAAGCTCATATTGGTTAAAAATAAAATCTGTAAGCTTTTTCTCATCCCATTGACGCATTATATCGCCACTTTTGGCATTTTTATATTCTGTATATTGTTCCAAAAGGTAAATAAAAAATTCCATTTCTTTTGTCATTATT
>CAJOQX010000370.1 GCA_905236865.1 Candidatus Rifleibacteriota bacterium | reverse complement strand
GGGCAAACCAGCGTTTGGCTGATTTACTTCTTCGATGTTTTCATCAGAAGCAACAGGTTTTTCTTGATCTGTCATTTATTAGCTCCTTGTAAAAGTTTTTGGCAAAGCCAAAAACTTTGGTTTTCATTGTTGTTGGTTGTTAGAAGCTTTCGCTTCTCTTGTTTTTATTGTTTATGCGGATATTACAAAGCTTTCTATTATTTGTAATATTCGTTGCTATTCAAAGCATATTAAAAACAATAAAACAACTAAAACCAATAACCTTATTTTTTTGTGGTAAGAGATTAGGGGGAAGGGGTTAGGGAAAACCCAACTCGCTAATTCATAACCGTTTTTTCTTTGTTACGTCATTGCGAGGCTTCGTAGAAGCCGTGGCAATCTAGCTTTTATCTTAAAGTTGATTAAGCAGTAGGCGTAATATTTTACCACAAAACCCACCTATTTTCAAGACATCTAAAATTTGAAAATCTAAAATAAGCCAATTTAAACGCCCAATTTTCGATTTTTTGGGAAATATCGGTATCCCCCTACGCAACAAATTAGGAATTAGGTGTTAGAAATTATGAATTGGAAAGGCTAAAGCCTTGGTGTGTTTGGTTGTTAGCGATAGGTGATGTGTAGTAAATCAAATGCATATTCACAAGCGTTTGATTGTAAAAAAAAGACTTTGGAATAATCCAAAGCCTTTTTTTATACTTTTTTTAAAACATAGCTTATTCAAACAATTCTAAGCTATGTTCATTTTTGAGCTTCTGGCACATCTTTATAAATTCATCAAGAGGAACATCGTTTAACTTTTTGTTGCCACGTGCAGTAATAGAAACAGTCTTGTTTTCTGCTTCCTTGTTGCCTAATACCAGTATAAATGGGTCTCTAGCGTTATGGAAATCTTTAATTTTGGCTTTCATATTGTGATCAGAGAAATCAGCTTCGGCACGAACACCAGCAGCACGCAAGCTTTCTAACACTTCTTTAGCATAAGCATTGTGTTCTGGCATTATAGGAACAATTCCAACCTGGAATGGTGACAACCAGAATGGGAACAAGCCTTTGAAGTTTTCAATTAAAATACCAATGAATCTTTCTAATGAACCAAATATAGCTCTATGAATCATAACTGGGCGTTTATAACTTCCATCATCTGCAACATACTTGAGATCGAAATTCAAAGGCAACTGGAAATCTAGCTGAATTGTACCCATCTGCCATTCACGACCTAAGCAGTCTTTCATTTGAAGGTCAATTTTTGGACCATAAAAAGCACCATCGCCTTCATTTATTTCATATTTACCTTCGCCATAAGTTTTATCGAGAATGTCTTTCAATGCTTTTTCTGCATTGTTCCAAACTTCGATGTCACCCATAAAATCATCTGGTCTAGTAGAAAGTTCAACACGATAAGTCAAACCGAAAGTATTATAAATTTCGGTTGCTATATCCATAATATCCTTGATTTCAGAAGCAATTTGGTCTTCTGTTACAAAAATATGGGCATCGTCTTGACGAAATTCTTGAACTCTGAACAAACCATTGAGTTCGCCAGATTTTTCTTTTCTGTGAATAACGTCAACCTGGCTAATACGTATTGGTAATTCTTTGTAAGAATTTAGTTTTCTGCGATAAACATTGATAGCGTTTGGACAGTTCATTGGTTTTGCTGCATAAGTAGAAGTGCTTTCGTCATCATAAATACGTTTTCCTTCTTTGTCTAATTCAAAACCTGGAACCAAAAACATATTGTTACGGTAATGACCCCAATGACCAGAAGTAACCCAAAGTTGCTTGTTGTTTATAACAGGTGCGGAAATTTCTTGATAACCGTGATTATCATGAATAGAACGCCAATATTCTAACAAAGCATTATACAATCTCCAGCCACGAGGCAACCAATAAGGCATACCTGGAGCTGTTTCGTCAAACATGAACAAATCAAGCTGTGGACCCAATTTTTTATGGTCACGTTCCATAGCTTCTTTGATTAACTTCAAGTGTTCGCTAAGTTCTTGCTTTGTTTCAAAAGCGTAAACATAAATTCTTTGAAGCTGGTCTCTATGTTCATCGCCACGCCAGTAAGCACCAGATACAGATTTGACCTTAAATGCAGCATTCATCAATTCTTGAGAATTAGCAATATGAGGACCTCTGCATAAATCTTCAAAATCATCACCAGTGTAATAAACAGTTATTTTTTCGCCTTCGGGAAGGTCGTTAATAAGTTCAACTTTAAATTTTTGGTCTGCAAATTCTTTGAGAGCTTCTTCTCTTGATAATTCTTTTACATTCCAAACTTCTCTTCTCTTAATGATTTCGTGCATTTTATCTTCGATAGTCTTAAAATCATCATTTGTTAGAGTTCTTGGAAGAATGAAATCATAGTAAAAACCATCAGCAATCTGTGGACCTATTGCTATTTGGACATTTTCTTTTCCAAATATTTCCATTACAGATTTTGCTAAAATATGTGCCAAAGAATGGCGGTAAACTTCTGAATAAAACTTTTTATAAGCTTCTTTATTTTCTTTATCCATAAATTAACCTTTTTCTAAGTAAAATTTTGTCTGACATATTATATAACTATTTTTCTAATCTTTCAAATAGAAGAAAAACAAAGGCGTAGAGAGGAGTGAGAGAGTTATTGAAAATGAAAGAGAAATTTACTGTATCTGTATCTTAACGATTATTTCTCGCTCAAAAATCTACAAGAAAGATAGAAATAGAGACTTGGTCTAACCCGAATCTCTTTTCTTTATCAGTAATATAAGCATTAAGCTTTTTTCCTGCATCCATTAATCTAGCAAAAATAACATTGTCTTTTTCAGGAACATAGCCCAATTGTTGTCCTTGCTCGTTTAAAATAGCTATTTCGTTATCGTCAAATTTGCTAACTTTTCTTTGCAAAGTCAGCTTATCACCTTTTTTAGCTTGTTTTATAGGGTTATTCTTTATTTCAGAAGTTCCAGCTATAAAAGTATCAAAAAGATGAATTTTGGTAACAAGAGGTTTCAACAAGTTATCAAAATTACTATTTTTAGCAATAGCATAAATGGTTGTGTCTTTAACTATTAATGAATTGTCCATTTTATTTTATCTGCCTCATTTCCAAGCATTTCTTTTAAAGTATTATCTAGTTCTTTCTTATATTTTTTGTATTTTCTTATTTCTTTTCTGATTTCATCTTTCTTTTCTTCAATCGCTACAGGGTCGTTTAAAATATCTTTATATCTATATGGATCATTTTTTAATATATAAGCAATTTTTTCTTCTAGTTCTGTTATTTTTTCGTCAATATTTGGAATATCTATCTCTATTTCGCCTAAACCAGCTTTCTCAATAGCTTTTTTTGCCAAAACCATTATCTCTTCTAATTCATTTAGCTGATTGGCTTTATACGCAGAAACGGCTCTATCCCACAAATCGATCAAAGCAGGTATTTTATTTGTATGAGGGTTTAAATCAGGATGTAATAATTTAACCAACTGATGATAAAGCTTTTTGATTTTTGCATACTTAGCTTCTGGAACAGATTTTAATATTCTATATAATTTATTCTGTTTTACTATTGCTTCAAGCTCATCATAATAAGCTTGCATCTGGGTTTCCAAATTTTTATTTATGATATCTAAATTTGGAAATTCCCCTTTGTTTATTGCAATCTGACATAATGTTATTGCTTTCTTTTGCCTTATACATTCTATTTGTATTTGGAAAGACTTTGCTGTCAGAGGTCCAAAAATATTAATATATGAAGCCAAATAACTTTTTGCTTCTTTTTCTAATGTATCTTTTCGGAATAATAATTCTTCATATCTCGAGTAATTAGAGTTTTTTACTCTTATTAGCGTTTTCATCAACAACCTCGAAATCATATAATTCAAAATATAGCTGT
The DNA here is from genome assembly GCA_905236865.1 of Candidatus Rifleibacteriota bacterium. Taxonomy (GTDB): domain Bacteria; phylum Muiribacteriota; class Ozemobacteria; order Ozemobacterales; family Ozemobacteraceae; genus RUG334. The sequence continues at coordinate 3,586 of CAJOQX010000370.1, read as the reverse complement.
GTAAGCAAAAGATCATCTTCTATAGTAGCTTTTGTAAAGAAATCTTCTCTTTTTCGATACCATTTTCCATTAAATTCAATAGCGATATTGCCGTCTTCCAATTCTGAACGAACAATATAAGTCTTATCTTCGTATTTAAAACTAACTACAGATGGCTTTGTAAACAAATAAAACAAATCATATAAATCAAATTCATTTATGTTGAATTTTTTTAATTTATATAAATCGTCTGTAAGCCACATCATAATATTAATGTCGCCCCAGAAAGCATTATTCCTAATTCTTTGAATTAAAAAATCTTTAGCTTTAATATATAGTTTTATAGCCTCTTTTTCTTTTCCTTCTTTTGTATATATCTTAGCCAGTCTAGTAAAAACTTCTGGAAGAGGCTGATTTAGATATTTGGCATTTTTCACTTTTGGATAAAGCTCTTTGATTATTTCAACATATTTATTATAATTTCTTTCTACAAAGTAACCGTTTTTATACATATCAGCCACTTTATATTCTGATTGAAGATTACCTAATTTAGCTGATTTGGAAAAATACATAAAAGCTTTTTCGTAATCCCTTTTTCCTGTTCGTCCATAATACCAAATATAGCCTAATCCACATATAGCTGGCTCAAAATCTAAGTCAGCAGCCATTTCATAATATTTTAAAGCGAGATCAAAATCATGCTGTTCATAGTAAACTCCGCCCAAATAAGTCATATCTCTTGGGTCATTATTCTTTTTTATTAGAAAACACATAGCGTCAGTAAACAAAAAAAGCTCTTCTTCTGAAGGGTTATTTTTACGACCTAATGTTTCAACTATTCTACGTGCATCTTTTTCGTTCATGATTATTCACTCTCTTTGTCTTTCAATTTTCATATATTAAGAGCAAAAATAGTATAATATATATGTTTTAATACGTAAATCTAAATTTTAGCCGACACTAACTATAGGAAAAAACCAATTCAAAAAAATAAAATACTTGACTCTTTTACTTTATTGTACAGATTTTATAATTCTGCTATTATATTTAGGAATTTCGTATAAAGGTAATATATCATGATAAATAAATATTTCAATCAGAGCTTACTTAGTCTAACAATAACTCTTAGTTCCATCTTGTTTTTTCCAATAACAGGTTATTCTCAGAGCTTTGAACAAAATCTGACAAAGATTGCCAATTTATACGATAGCAAAAAGTATGAAGAGCTTTACAATGTTGTACACTCAACTAAAGCTTATAATAATTTAAATGACGTTAAAATATATCTTGAAGCTGAAGCTCTAAAAAATACAAACAGAAAAGAAGAAGCTTTGAGACTATATGTAAATTTAATTCACCAATATCCAGAATCAGAAGCTTCGCTTTTAGTAAGAATGTCACATTTCATGCTCTTATTGGAAAATGCCAATCCAGAAAATCTGCACAATCTCGAATTAGTTGCTACTGCGTTAAAAACAGTTTGGCAAAAAGGAACAGCTTTTTATAAACTATCTGAACTGCCTTTTTTAGACGTTAATGCACGTTCAAGATTAGCTTATAGGTCGCTCATGGAATTTAATGCAGATAGGTATTTCTATCAAAACGCAGCAAGTTCTGTTGATTTATTGAAAAAAATTTTGAACAATCCTACTTTGTACAAATTTAACAAAAAAGAATGGCTTAATATTGCTGTCTGGACAATAAATGAAAACCTTACAAACGAAATTTTCAAAAATAATGCAAACAAGAATGTGCTAGAAAATTCTTTTGGAAAAGTAGTCACTAAAATATTAAATGCACAAAATCTTTATAAACAAAAAAAGACAACAAAATCAATGGAAGCTTTTTCCGAAATAATCAACGATAAAAAGAACCCTCCAGAAATGATTGCTTGGGCACGTCAGCTCAGAGGAAGCATAAAGCACTTTGAAGGAAAACATTCTGAGGCAGTAACCGATTTTTTGGCAGCTTCAACTTGTAAAACCTTTCCAGTCGATAATACCTTAATAAAATACAGACTTATGAGATCATCATTTGGATGTGGACGTGATGCTGAAACAATAGAATATATAAACCAATTTATAAAAGAAAAGTTTAGTGGTGGAGTTTTTCCAATACATATTTATGAAATGGGTTTGAAATGCTACGATGAAAAACAGTTTCATAGAGCTATTCCATATTTTATGATTTTGGCAAAGAATTTTCCTGGACATCATAGAGCTGATGATGCATTGGGGTATTCTGCACTTTGCTATGGTTTGGAATCAAAAGACGGCAAAATTGTTTTAGATTTGCTAAAAAAGAAATATCCTAATTCTTTCTATATCTGGTGGTTATCACCCCAATCTAGAAATGATAAATTAAAGCTAGTAGATAAAGCTGTTGATCCACTTTCTACAGCTACCAAAACACGATTAGATGCTATGGATAAACTTTGGGGCACGAAACTTGATTTTTTGGCAAAATCAGAAGCAGCTAAAATAACAAGCAAATACAAGTCTAATCTTGCTTTATATAAAGCAATTATTGATTTGGCAAAAAAACACAATGATTATCAGCAAGTAGTTACTTATGGTGAACGTTTAGCTAATCAAATCATAGAAGCTGACAAACCTCTTTCTACTTTACCCAAATGGGGCTGGCAAGCTTTATATCCTTTGGCCTACCAAAAAGAAATAAAGAAATATAGTGCACAATTTGGTGTAGATAAATATTGGATAATATCAATAATGCGCGAAGAAAGTCACTTCAAGCAAGATATTCTATCTAGAAGCAATGCTATGAGCCTTATGCAGATTTTACCCTCTACAGGCAAATGGATAGCAGGTAAATTAGGTGAGAAGTTCTATAAAACAGATTGGCTATGGGAACCAGAAGTAAATATTAGATATGGAACATGGTATCTCAATTATCTAGCCGAATTATTCAATGGAGATAAATTCTTAGCTTCTGCCGCTTATAATGGTGGTCAAGGGAATATTTTGCGTAAAGTTGAATCTGGTCCTTTTGCAAAGTTGCCTGTATTATATAGGTTAGACAAAGTTCCAATGCCAGAAACTCGTGACTATTATAAAAAAGTTATGGGTAGCCACTGGAACTATAAGAGATTGTATTAAAAATTCTTATTGAAAACAAATAATCTATTAGCCTTTTTTAAAGATAAAAACTTAAAGTTTAATGCTCTTATTTCCAATTAATTTTACCGATTATATATTGTATAATTTTTGGAGGTTAAAGTAAATATGAATAAAAAAGTATTTTGGAAAGCACTTTCCGTTTCAGCATTTTGTTTAATAGCGTCACAAACTTCATTATTTGCCTGGGTTCCTCCTGCTAGCAAGCCTGTTTGTGCGGAATGTCGCGGTGAAGATGGTCAGCATAAAGAAAGCTGTCCTTTTTATAGAGAAACTTCTACAAAATTAAAAGATTACACTCCTATACCAGAAATTCCATACATTCCTCCAACTTGCCCACATTGTCATCGCACAAATGGGAATCATCATTCCGATTGTGTCATAGGTTATTGTTTGAAACGTATTCAACATTACAGAGAACAATATGATGAAGCTAGAACAAAAAAAGACCGAGATTTTGCTGTATTTAATCT
>CAJOQX010000369.1 GCA_905236865.1 Candidatus Rifleibacteriota bacterium | reverse complement strand
TTATAAATACAATAAAATAAGTCTTATTTTATTAATTTTTTTAGTTCCTTTATATTTCTTAACTTAATGACATTGTCTCTCATCTCTCATCTCTCATCTCTTTTGCTCTTCTGCTCTACAAACTCGATTGTCACGCTATCTATAACAGCTTACAACGACGAATTGCCACAGACTAACGAGTGCTAAAACTCCTTTTCTTTCCTTAAAATCCAAGCTTTGCTTGATTTTTTTCATTGTGTACAAAAAAAATAAAAAAGTACTAAACTCCTAAATCTTGTAAGCCGATAGTGAATATAGGGTGGACTAGATGTTTGTTAATAGCAAATTTAATTATTGTAGTCGGTTCTTGTTGTAGATATTGTTTAAGCAGAATTTGCAATATAGATAATTTGCAACTGTAAAAACTATATTAACAATAAAACAAGCTACAAACTATAAGCCAGATAGAAAGATATAAAAAAATAAGGAATAAGAGATAAAAAGCAAAAGGCAAGAGATTGGCGTTTCTCTATGTTCTAAGCTCTAATCTCTTTCTCTCTCTGACATAGATAAGGGGCAAACAAGATGCGTATAACAAATCAATGGGTTTATAATTCTTTTGTAAACCAAATTAATAGAAATAATACTTCATTAAATGAACTCCAGAGCAAAATTAGTTCTGGTTATAAGTATCAAAGAGCATCTGAAAACCCTGTAGATAATGCTCTTACTATGGAATATAGTTCCGAAATCTATGAAAATACGCAGTTTATAAGAAATATTGACCACAGTAAAGACTGGTATAATATGACTGATTCCTCACTAACGAATTTGGAATCAATCTTACAGCGTGTCAGAGAATTGGCAATCGAAGGTGCTACCGATACAACAGTTGAAATAGACCGAGATGCAATAGCAAAAGAGTTAGACCAGTTGTTGTTAGAAGTTGTTAATATTGCTAATACAAAAGTTAATAATGAATATATCTTTGCAGGTAGTATAAATGATATAGCACCTATTTCTTACGATATAGGGCAAGACTCAAGATATAATTCTAATGTGGTTAGCTATGCTTTAGGGGATAACAGAGAAAAAATCAATCTTACAAGCCCTGTAAATGTAAGCTACAATGGCAATGAAGTCAGGATGACAACTCAGATTGATAATAACACTACTATAGAAAAGAGTATTACTGGTCTTGAAATGTTTTTTGGTGTTGATAGACCTGAAGACATTGCTGGAACTCCAACTTTCTCTTATTCATATCCACCAATTGAAAGAAGCACTTCATTAGAAGTGCTAGACAATGGCAACGGAGTAGATAAAGGTCTAATCTATATAACAGATGAAGCTGGTGTAGACCATAAAATAGATTTAACTAACGCTCATACTCTTGATGATGTACTGCATATCATAAATTCTACAGGCTCTTTTGAAGCTGGTATCGAAGAAGTTCCTTCTGATACTGCAGTTTCTCTGGGAATTTATAGAAATGCAGGTCCTACTGATTTGCTTATTGGTCTTTCAGACCCAGCTATGTTGGGTGAATACACTAATCTTTCAGATCTTAATAATGGTTTAGGCATTGTTGAAGGTTATATAAATATTAATACTAGAGATGGCAAAAATTATCGTGTTAATGTGGAAGGTTGCACTACGGTTAAAGATGTAGTCGATGCTATAAATTCTGTTAATGGTGGCTCTGTTGTACTTGCTACTTTTGATATGGTTAATCACCGATTAACACTTAAAGACATGACTAATGGTAAAGGTGAATTTTCAGTTACTTCCTCAAAGACACAACTTTATGTTAAAGACCTACCTTCTCATGTTGCAGAAGATTATGGGCTTCTACAAAATGTAGGTTCAGGCGATACTCTATATTCATTTTACGATGGAAATGTTTTGTTGGAAGCAGATCCTTACGAATTTGCTAATAATGGCAAAGGTTGTGAAAATGGTTATATAAACATTACAGGTCATGATGGTATTACCACTACTGTTAAGTTGGTGAATATTTATTCGCCTGTTGAAATGATTGAAGCTATTAATAATGCTACTGGAGGAGCGCAAGTTGCTTCTTGGGATGCTGCTTCTAATCGTTTTAAAATAGTTGATAATACAATAGGTACTGAAAATTTTGAAATTACAGAATTTGTAGGAACAGAACCTATTAAAATTCGTGAAAATACAACCGTTGCAAATAGTCTTGGCTTGTTAAAGTCTACCAAAGGTAATACTGTTATAGGCGATACTTTAACTAGTGTTGGCGGTGGGCTTGTCGATGAAAATACATTGTTAGATGACCTTATAAATCCACCAGACAATGGTTTTATAAAAATAACTGGTGCAGACAATGTCGGTTATACTATTGAATTGACTGGATGTCAGACAATTGGCGATGTAATAGACACTATTAATGCAGAAGGACATTTTACAGCAAATTGGGAAGCTTCAAAAAGATGTATTGTTATTAGTGACCCTGCTGCAATGGCTACTGGCAAAAATTATGGCTTGACTGTTGGAGAATACTCTAATACTGCATATCAATTAGGCTTCGTAAAGGGAACAAGTAATTACGAAACTAATACTATTACTGGTGCTCCGCTTACAGTTGCATCTTTACCCACACTAGAAGGTTCTATAGATTTGAATCCGATAATTACTGGTGATACTAAATTGTCTGATTTAAACTCTAGCCGAACTTGGAATTCTAGTGGCGTTAATCTTGGAAGAATTAGAATTACAGATAAGGCAGGGCGTTTTAAAGCTATTGATTTACGTGGATGTACCACTATTCAAGATGTTCTAGACAAAATAAACGATCCAGAAAACGGTATTTATGTTGAAGCTAGAATAAATGCAGATGGTAATGGTATTGAAATTGTAGATAAGAACAATGGAGCTACAGGCAAGCTTGAAGTTATTGATTGCGATAGTACCTGTGCTTTCGATTTAGGCATAAAAGGTAGAACTGTAGATAAGGTTCTTGTTGGTGAAGACCTAGACCCTGCTGTTACTAGAGATACTCTTTTAAGCACTTGTACTTATGGTGCTATTCCAACAGGAAAAGTCTATATTCAGAGTGGTGAAAATTCGTTAGAAGTTGATTTAAGCGAATGCAAAACGGTTGGTGATGTTTTAGACAAACTCTCAAATACAGACTTAAATCTACATCTTACCGCTTGGATTTCAGACGATGGCAAGAGAATAAATCTAACAAATACGATTAATCAACCTTATATAAAAGTTGTCGATATAAGTGGGCAAAATGCTACAGCTTCTTCTCTAGGTCTTGGAAGCACGAAATCATTATTTTCAACAATAATGGATCTTAGAGACAATATGCTCAGATGTGACGATTGGGCTGTTTCTAATATCAATATTCCACAGATTGATGAAGCTATTGAAAGAATTCTAAATATACATACAGTTGTTGGTGCAAAATCTAATAGGGTAGATGCTACAAAAAATAAAATAGAAAGTATCAATTTAAACCTAAAGACTATGTTGTCAAATGTCGAAGATATAGATATGACAGAGGCTATCATTCAGATGACTGAATGGGAAACTACCTATCAGGCTTCTTTGCAAGTCGGTGCTAGGTTAATGCAAACCTCTTTGTTGGACTTTATTAGATAAGGAAGAATGAGGACTTATGAAAGTTACAACCTCAAGATTTGGAACCATTGATGTAAGCGAAGACGAAATAGTTTATTTCGAAGAAGGCTTATTAGGTTTCGGCGAATATCATAGGTATGTGATACTTAATGCTTCCGAGAAAAATACCCCATTCCGATGGCTACAGTGTTTGGATGAAGGTAATCTTGCATTTGTTATCATTGAGCCTCTGAATTTTATGTTTGAATATGATTTGGATGTTTCGGATGCTGATCAGGAATTTGTAGGGCTTACGAAGAGTGAGGACGCAATAATTTATACTATTGTTTCTATCCCTTCCAATCCCCAGAATATGACTGCTAATTTGCAGGGTCCATTGCTTATAAATGCGATTAATAGAAAGGGTAGACAGATTATTTCCAGTAATCCTAGACATTCTATTAAAACAAAGATTTTAGAGCAAATGCAAATTAGAGCTCGTAAGATTCAAGAGCTAAACAAGTCTTTAAACCCTAAGGAAAAGGGGGAGTAAAGTAGATGCTTGTATTAACTCGAAAAATCAACGAAAAGATAGTTATTGGTGATGATATTGAAATAGTCTTGGTCGATGTTGCTAAAGACCAGGTGAAAATAGGTATTAATGCTCCTAGAAACGTCAAGGTACATCGTTGGGAAGTATACGAAGAAATTAGAAAAGAAAACGAAGAAGCTTCTCACATTACAAGTTTGGATCCATTTGCAAACTTGTCTGCAGATTTCTTGAATAATTTAGGAAAAAAAGAAATACCAACAAAAAATCGCAAAAAATAGAGCTTTTTATAGAAAATTAGCAATAAACGGTTCTAACTGTCGGATATTAAACTAAGAATATAAACAAATCCAGTCCGATAGATAAGATATATAGGGAGATAAGGCGATATAGATTAGATTAGATATTTATCTCCTCGTATAAATTCATGGAGGCAAACCAATGAGTCTGCGCATTAACTCTAATATAACCGCAATGACAGCTCATTCTAATCTAGTAACTAACGATGCTAGATTATCGAGTTCTATTGAGAAACTGTCATCAGGTCTTAGAATCAATCGTGCTGCCGACGATGCTGCTGGTCTAACAATTTCTGAAAAATTGAAGACCCAGATTCGTGGTATTTCTCGGGCTCAATTAAACGTCCAGGATGGAGTGAGCTTAATCCAGACAGCAGAAGGGGCTCTTAATGAGACTCATAGTATGTTGCAACGTATGCGTGAATTGGCGATTCAGTCAGCCAATGATACCTTAACTACTACTGACCGTCTCGAAATACAAAAAGAAATAGCACAGCTCAAGGAAGATATTAACCGTATTGCTTATGATACAGAATACAATACTAAAAAGCTTCTTGATGGAACTGGTACCGCTAAAATTTCAACAAGCGACCCAGATAATCTAAAACCAGTTACTACAGGTACTGTTTTAACTTTTTCAGATTTCTCTGTAACCGTTATGGTTAAACAGGAAGTTATTCCTGGCTTAGGTTACAAAAGCTATGATGGACAAGCTGAAGTTCAGCGTTCTGCTATTTTTACTACTCTTGATGGCGAGATAGCAACCGCCTCAACTACTCTGCAATCAATTTCTAATTTTTACGATGCAGAAGGAAATTTTATTCTTGATATTCCACAAACTCTTTATTTGCAAGGCGATGATAGCCAAGGAACTTGCACTGTTAGCAAAGATTTGACTCTTGCTCAACTAGCTGAGAGAATAGAAGCTATGGCTACTACTGACCAGTTAGGTGATGGCTTGCATTTCGTTGGTTCAACAGCAATAGTTGAAACTGATGGCGACCATAATGGTCAGATTAAAGTAACATCTGGAAGAACTGGGGAAGTTGGTCGTATCAACTTCACAGGTGTTGAAGAACTAGTCAAAGCTCTTGGTTTTGAAGATGTTATTCCAGCGGAAGACCCTGTATATTCTGTTGCCGTTGCTAATCTTGGCGTTCCTGCCTCATCTAGAAAAACGATTTCTACTCAAATAGCTGGTAATAGAGTTTCTGGTCTTATTGAAGGCATAGACTTAATTTATGAACCACCTCAATCTGCTATGGTTCTTTCCAAAGAAACTTATGTTGGTATAGATATTACAAACGATATTAATTTTGATATTAATGATTCTTTGGTTCCCGCTTATGGAGGTCTTGGAACAGCAGGTGTTACAATTTCTGTAAAACAAGGTGTTTACAGTATGGAACAAATTGCTGAAGTAATTAACGCTCAACTTATAGACGCGTATGGCGGAAACAAGCCACTACTTACCTGCTCCATCAACGACCATTATTCTCTTCAATTTACTTCTGTAAATACTGGTTCTGCTAGTTGGGTAAGTATTCAAAACACTACTCCTGCTGGCACTAATGAACTTGGAATAACAAACGGAACTTATCATGGAACTGGTGGTGGCTCTGCAAGCTATGTAGCAGATTTGGCAAACAATGGTCTTATTCAAGACTGGGATTATTCCGTTAATAATGTTAGTTTTCAAATCGAAGATATGCATGGCAATGTAGCAACAATCAACCTTGATAGAGACTACACTCTTTATACCGTTTCTGATATTGCCGCTGATATAAATACTCAAATAGGTTCAAATACAGTTGATGCTGGCGGAAACTCTTCCTCTATGTCAATTAGAGCTGAAGTAAAAAACGGTGTTTTATCTTTCAGATCTACCGAAACTGGTTATAACTCTGGTTTTTCAATTGTAGATAACGGTAACTTGAACAAACTTCAGATGACTGCGGGGCAGTATTACAATGGGGTTGATGGCAACGTTGCAAATCAAGATTTTGCTTACACACAGTCAGCCACTACTTATGGATTCAATGTTACTGGAACTACACCAACAGACGATTTAGTATTTACTGTTGCGGATCTTGACGGAACTGCAATGCAGATAACTATTCCAGCAGGTGAAGCTGGATATGAAATTGATTATGTTACTGGAGGCTTAAATGGTTCTCTTAACAATGGTGCTTCCTTTGTTCCTGCTAGTGAAATTGTTGCAGAAATTAACAAACAAGCAAATGTAGTAGGTTGTAAAATTCACGCAGAATTTGATGAGTCTTGCCATAAAATCAAATTCTTTTCAGATGTTACTGGCGAAGAAGGAAAAATAGTAATAACCGATAATAGCTTACCAGTATCTGCCAATAATATTAGAAGTGTTTTTTCAATAGACCAAGGTTCTTATCAGAATGGTATTGGTAAGACCAACTATACTATGCACGTAAAAGATACTTCTATTTCACTTCAGATAGGACCAAACGAAGGTGCTACTTGTACTTGCAATATTGTTCAGATGGATACGTTAGCTCTTGGAGTTAGCGAATTAGATTTGACAACAGTTGAATCAGCTAATAGATCTATTGGTGTTATAGATCAAGCTTTACAGAGAGTTTCCTCCGAACGTGCTAAGCTTGGTGCTATACAGAATCGTTTGGATTATACTAGTAATTCTCTTGCCGTAGCTGGTGAAAATATGACTAACTCTCAGTCTCGTATTGCTGATATAGATATGGCTTCTGAAGTTATCGAAATGACTTCTGCACAAATATTGCAGCAAGCAAGCACAGCTATGGTTTCTCAAGCTAATACAACAGCTCAGACTGTTCTCCAGTTGTTACAATAAATAACGGTTATTATTGTAAGCGGTTTTTGTTGTAGTTGTTGTAAAAAGTTATTCCTCAAGATATTCTTATATCTTATATCTCTATTTATGGTCTTGAAACTCAATCAACAGAATTGAATCGTTAGCTTTTCTGTTTGATTTTATAATATTTAGGTTTGCATCCAGCCACCTCACAAGGGTGGCATTTTTTTTTGTGGTTGTTTGCTATACATTTTTAGTTTATTTGTGGTAAAAATAATTAAAGGTGATATAAAAGAATGAAAGATATAAGTTTATTTATAATTACAAAGAATGAAAGTGATAAAATTAAGGATTGCATAGAAAGTGCAAAGCTTGTTTGTAACGAAATTATAGTTTGTGATTCTAATTCTACAGATAATACTGTTCAGATAGCTGAAAGCCTAGGGGCTAAAGTAGTTAAGCATGATTTTATAGGCTTCGCCGACCAAAAAAATTATGCGTTAAGCAAATGTTCAGGGAAGTGGGCTTTAAGTTTAGATGCCGATGAAGTTTTAAGCGAAGATTTGGCGAAAGAAATAGCTTCTTTACCAGATAACAGTGAATTTAACGGTTACTTCATTCATAGAGTGAATTATTTTCTGGGTGGAAGAATGAATCATAGTGGTTTGAATAACGAATATATTTTAAGGCTTATTCGAGTTGGATGTGGAAATTACAGAGATGTGCTTGTTCACGAAGGCTTAGAAATTTCAGGGAAAATTGGACGTTTGAAAAACGAAATGCTCCATTATTCTTATTCAGATTTAAGCAATTATTTTGACAAATTTAATAAATATACAAGTCTTGCTGCTCGTGACTTAAAAAATAAGGGTAAAAAGTTTAGTTTATTGGGAACTTTATTTAGATTACCTTTTGAATTTATGAAACGATATATTTTAAAACTAGGTTTTCTAGATGGTATTAGAGGTTTTATATGGGCTACTTGTTCAACTTTTTATGTTTTTGTTAAATATATCAAGCTTTGGGATATTAGTAGAAAATAGGGCAAAATTGAAAAGTAAGATGAATAAGTTGAAGAAAAAGTCAAATAATTCTCATAAAAATGTATGAATTTTAGAGAGAAAGAGAAGAAATAAAATGCTAATTGAAAAAATAAATTGTAAAGTACATAATAAAAACTAGTAATAATAAAATTGTTGTGATAAAATATATGCTACTATGTTATTGATAGCTTTTATTGGAACGATTCAACATGAAGTCTCAAAAGAGGCTGTTCGTGAGTTGGTTCGACAGATAAAAGCAGAATCAACAACTGATTGCATAATAGTTTGTAATGCAGATGGTTTATTTCTAACTTCATCAAAACTAAATGAACAGTTAGAAACGCTCTTTGATAGTGGAATCGATTTGATTTGTGTTGGAGAACAGGCAATAAGTCGCAATTGTTGTAGAACTGTTTTTAAAAAAGCAGAATGGCCAATAATAAAAGCGATAAATTTACCTGGTTCGTCTTTCGTTACTAGTGCCAAGCTATTTGAACAGAATAATGAAAGGTTGAACATTATTAGTACATCTGGGCAAAAAGGTAAGATTTCTGTAGATTATTCTTATACAATACTAGATGAATATTTCCGTAACAAAAAAGATAGTTCGACCGTAATTATTATCGAAAGTAATTCTGAATATAGATATTTACAAGCTTTAGCTTGGAGATATTCTAAATTTGAGTATTCTGTAATGGTTCTAGGTGTTGGAACAGGGTTTGCAACTTCACCATCTTTACAATTTGGAGATAAAACACTTTTTCAGTATGATTTAGGTTCTGTTGTAGCTGAAAATACCATTGGTGGTTTTGATCCTGAACTATGGTGGAGGAAGAACATTGAAAGAAGGCCACTTACTTTAATTCCAAAATGGGGTGCCTTGAAATGCGAGTACACAATTGTATGTTTAAACGATGGAAAAATAGTTAAATATTTTTCAAAATCTGTTAGAATATAAAATCGGTTTCTGCTATTTAAGATTAAGGAGTTTGTCGGTGTCTGAAGAATTGTCTATAAAACATCAAAGCCTAATTTATAAGGCTCAAAGAAGTATACTTGCTTATGGCAAAGATGTAAAAGCTATTCTTGAAGTTTTAGGCAAACTTTCTTATCAGTTGTTTGAAAAAGAAGGCTTTGCTGTCTTGTCTTATGATTTTGCAGCACAGATGACAAGACCCCTTTATCAATTAGGTTTTAAAGAAGAAGCTTTAAAAGAGTTAGCTGATAATTTCACCAAATTAAAAGTAGAAAACAAACCCATTGTTAGAACAACAACTAAAATTGAAGGTATGGGTATTGTTCATCTTATCCCAATTGGTGACGAAAATGATATATATGGTCAGATTATATTTGAAAATTCTGAAGATGCCGATGAAACCCTAAGAAACGAATTTATTGATTTAGCAACAAATTCGTTGGGAACTTTTCTTGGGGTAGGTCTTTTACAGCTTCATCTTGAAGAAATGGCAGCACTTATCGAAGTAAGTCACGTTGTTAGTTCAACTCTTGATTTGAATGAATTGCTTACTAAAATAATGAAGACTGCTACAAAAGTTATGAGATGCGAAACATCTACTGTTTATCTGGTAGATGAGGCTACAAATGAGCTTTACTTTAGCATTATTCAAGGTGATTCAAAGGTTGGAGCAAAACTAAAAGAAATACGTCTTCCTATGGGAACAGGTCTTGCTGGATGGTGTGCTCAGAATAATGCTCCCATAATCGTTCCTGATACAGAAAAAGACCCTCGTTTCTTTAAAGGAGCAGATAAAAAATCTGGTTTTGTTACTAGATCAATGATTTGTGTTCCTATGTGTTTGAAAGAAAGAGTAATAGGGGTTTTGCAGGTTATTAACCGAACTGGTGAAATACCTTTTAACGATCATGATCTTGAAACCTTAAAAGCTGTTGCAACTCAAGCAGTTTCTGCTATTGAAAATGCTAGACTTTATGAAAATATCCAAAAGATCTATTTATCTACTATAGAAGTTTTAGCTACTGCAATCGACGCAAAAGACCCATATACTAGAGGTCATTCACGAAGAGTTACTCTTTATTCTGTAGCTATTGCTGAACAACTAGGGCTTTCTGCAAAAGAGATAGAAAACATCAGATATTCTGGTTTACTGCACGATGTTGGTAAAATAGGTATTTCTGATAGTATTATTCGTAAACCTGGAAGACTTACTGATGAAGAATATGGCATAATAAAGACTCACCCATCAATTGGGGCTAGAATTTTGAAACCTGTAGACTTCTTAGCCGATAAAATACCTGGAGTCCTTCATCATCATGAATATTATGATGGACGGGGTTATCCTGATCATTTAGTAGGAGAAGATATTCCTTTAGCTGGTCGAATAATATGTGTAGCAGACTGTTTTGACGCTATGACTACGAATAGACCATATAGAAAGGGTTTAAGTGTAAATACCGTTATAGCTGAATTGAAAAAGCTTTCTGGTAAACAGTTTGATCCTATTTGTGTTGAAGCTTTCTTACGAGCCTTTGATGAAAAAATATGTCAGTATTTTGAACCAATTGAAGGTAATGAAGATGATATGGCATTGAAACCTGAAGAAATGGGTGGTAATGAAGAATCAGAAAATATTCAAAAAGATAAACAGCCATATCCTCCTATTAATTGTGATGCTGATAAAAAAAGTGAATCACAACCTTAT
>CAJOQX010000368.1 GCA_905236865.1 Candidatus Rifleibacteriota bacterium | reverse complement strand
TCTATATCAGAGGTTAAAACAACATCATCTAGTTTATCTTTTTTTTCTGAATCACTTGTTAATGTAACAGAATAAGCAATTCTTTTACCATTTTTATTTAAATATAGTTTTTCCGCATCAATAAAATTATCTATATTTTTTAAATCTACATTACTACCATAAATATCTGCATATTTTGCTTTCCCTTCAGAAGGTACTGTTTCAAATATTTTATCTGAAGAAGTAGCCAAGTTGGTTTCATCATTACCATCTATACCACAAAGCTTTTTTAAATCTCCATCTGAGATTTGTCCACGTTTAAAAGGATAATCAACAGTATTTTCTGTTGCAACATAAGCCAAATCATTATTGTATATTCGCATATCTAATTTCGAAGCGTACATAGCAGTATATGATTCATAAGGTAAAAAACCATCTGGAGATTTTATATTGGGATATTTTTCCATGTGTGCATTATTCAAAGGGAGCAATTCAATTCCAGAATCAAATGCATAACCATCATCTTGATTATCAACAATACCTAAAGCAGAATAAAAATCAGTTTTATGATCTAAATAAGGAAGAAAAGAATCTTGTGGTCTATCGCCACTTGTAAACCATCTAATAGAAGCAAAAAGCGAGTTCACATGACCAAGAACTACAGTAGGAGATTTTGAATCATTTGCTCCATAAAGTCTAAAAATAGAATTCACACTAGCTTGTCTTTTATAACCATTTCCTAGCTGTTGAGTAAATATGTCATTAGTATCGCAAAGACCTCCTTCAGCCATAACTACACCAGCTTTTTTACTAGGATTTAAGACAACAAATGTTTTCTTACCATAAGGCTGTTTAGCGTAAAAATGAAACCATTCACTACCTCTGTCTATTCCCAATAAAATAGATTGAAATTGGTTTCCAGTTCCGAGATAAACAAAACCTCTTGTATCTTCAACTAAATCTTTATAAGATTTCAAATTTGTACTGCTACCGTTATTTAAAATCCATGGGTGAGGTGAATCGGGTTTTATTTGCCCACTACCCTCAGTTTTAACAATATTAAATCTTGTGTTATCATCACCATCTAGAGCATCTTCTACATATAAAGTGAATTTAGACAAAACTGGTAAATTATTGGCAACAACTTTAACATCAGAAACAAACTCATATTTTTCTTCTGTTTTATTCTTTTGCGAAGGTAGAACATGATTAATTGTTACATAAATATGAATACGACCTATTTTCTCTCTAGGATATACATCGTTGTTTTTATCCCATATCGAAGAAAAATCTTTTTGAAAAAGCTTCCAAGAAATTTTTATATCATCATTTTTATTTACTATGTTAAGTCCAGACTCATTTATTAATAAATCCCAAAAATCATCTGAATTGTCATTAGTCAAATTTTGTCTAATAGCAGACTTCAAATCATCTGTTATGTCTTTACCTTCTTCTGTTTTCATTTTATCATAAGGTAAAGAAAGGGTATCTCTTAAATTCTGACCATTATCTTTTAAAACAATGTTTTTTAAATACTGATTTGAGAGAAGAGCCAAAGAGTTAGCAAGTTCTCTAGCAATCATAGTATCACCAAGCTTTTTAGCAGAATAAGTACCTTTGGATGTTGACTTCAAAAAAGTACACAACAAAATAAGTAGAACACTTATTATCCCTAATGATACTAGTATTACACTACCTTTTCGATAGTGAAGTTTTTTATTTATCATAAACACTAAGTAATTTCACACCGTTATCATAAAAATAAAACGCATTAAAATTTATATTAATAAATTTTAATGCGTTTGTCTAGTATTAAGAATTAAGGTAATCTAAACGGAACAACTTCAAATTTTCCATCTGGAGCATTATAGAAGTCGCATTTACTAATATAGACTCCACTAGAATTAGAATAATCAATAAATCTATTCACATTTGTAGGAGCGGGGATTTCTGTTTCTCCTCTAGTTACTCCATCTAACCCCACACGAACAACTTTAAACGAACCTTCAAATCCACTTGCAGGAGTATAAGACAAAACACATTCCTTTTTTGCTTCGTCTACCCACCATAATGTTGGATTTAAGGTATCTTCTACATCTAGTAGCTGTGATTTAATAACTTTACCACTTAAATTGGTGCAAACTAGCATATTCTTTCTTTCTTCATGAACATACATTAAACGGTAAAGTTTTTCATCAGAACCAGCTACAGCCATTCCAGACCATTCCCAACGAATATTATTTATAAACTCACCATCTACAGTAAGAGTAAAAATAGAACGACTTCCTTTATCTGCAACAAATAAATGTCCTCTTTTTCCAACTTCTATTCTAAATGGTTGTATAAAGCCTGAATAAGTAAATTCAGATATTCTATCACCTTCTACCGAGTAATTAATAATTTTTTTACTAATACTATCTACAAGCCAAAAAGAAGCAACTTTACCATATTCATCAAAAGCTGGTGCAATATCTTCTATGAACATATTACAAGTAGGCATATTGTATTGATCAATAAAATATGCTTTCTTCCCTTTAGGTGCAACAGAAAACTCAGAAACAAGTTTTCCGCTAGAAGTGTATTCCATTAGTTTTCCACCAGCACTATCTACAACCCATATTTTATCGCCAACAACTCTAAACGAAGCAGGTCCGATAGGGTAAGGTTCTTCTAGTCCAGGATATTTTTTATAGTTAAAGAAATCAACTTTACCAGCACCTTCTCCGTAAGGGACAGCAACATCAGCAGAAGAAATATTTGCAGAAAGCATAAACAAAGAGAGAAGAACAAAATGCTTAAACTTCATACAAAACCTCTATATCAAAGCTTTCTCATAACTTTAACAACTTTTCTAGAATTAGCGGCACTATAATAAGGCATTTTCTTGGTTGAAGAGTTATTCATAACTTGAACGTTATTTCCGCCACTTTCAACACAGATACCAACGTGAGATGGACCTGGTCTGTATGTTTCCCAAAAAACAACGTCACCAGCTTGATAAGGAGGAACATTAACAGCTTGCCAACCAGCCTGTTCTAATAAACTTACAGTTTCAACACAAGCCAAACTAGCATATCCTAACCCACCAACAGAACCTCTTTGAGGAAGAACACCAGCAGCAACCAAAGCAGAAGTTGCAACCTGAGCACAACCTTTGTTTCCACCTTCTGTTGCAGAATGGTATGGGAAAGCACCTGATCCCTGATATTTATCGTGAATTTGTTTAGCAGCTTGAACTACTTTACCCTGTATACTGTCTGCATCAACATCAATTACAACATTAGGAGCATCTATACCGTTGCTTGTTCCACCATCTCCGCCATTTGGATTAGTTGGAGCAGCACCACTGTAGTGTTGATTTGGAGATGAAAAAACATAACTAGCATGACAATAGCCTGTTCCATAACTAGATTCGATAGTATACCAATCACCATCACGACCAGTAATAGTAACCTGTCCATTATCTGGAACTCTACCAACAATATTGCCCCAAACGCCATCTCTAATTCTTAGGCAGGGTCTAGCACCAACATAAGCAGGACCATTTGGAAGAGTAGCTAGACCAGTATTTTCTTCATCTTTTTTTTCTTCTTTTTCTTCATCTTTTTCTTTTTTTTCTTCAGCCTTAGTTTTAGAGTCTTTGGCATCTTCTTCATTTATCTTGACTGTAGCAGTAGCTTTATCAACTTCTTGCGATACAGAATTGTCTAATTCTATTTTATTAGATTCTTCGGTTTTCGTATCTGTATCTATATCCCAAGGAGACTTTCCATAACTAGGAGCAACTCCATAGGAAAGAGCCAAAAATGCCATTATTAGAATCGAAGCGAGCAATTTTCTTTTCATAAAAACACCTCGTTGTGTACAAATTAATCAATATAATTATACGTATTTTCTTATTATACTGAAAGTAAAAAAAAAAGTTTTTTTATTATTTTATCGTAAAAAAACAAAAAGAATCATACGAGATATTTGTAGGATTTGTTTGCCTCCTTATTTATTCGGGTCCAGAGTTTCACTCTGGGCTTCTTTTTTTTAGTTAGTTAGATAAGCTAAAAGTAAATCTCTAGAGGCTTCTATACCTTTTAAATGAGTGCGTTCATTCCCATGAGAAGCTGAAACTCCAGGTCCAATCAAACCTACTCTTATATCATGACCAGCCTTTAAAGCAGCAGAACCATCTGAACCATAGTGAGGGAAAATATCAATTTTATAAGGAATTTTATTTTTTTTAGCTAATTCAGTTAGCCTTTTTCTAAAAAGAAAATCATAAGGACCAGATGAATCTTTCGCACAAATAGAAACACAAGTTTCTCGACCAGTAACATTTTTACCGACTACACCCATATCGACTACTAAAAGTTCTTTAACAGAATCAGGAATTCCAGCACAGGCTCCATGACCAACTTCTTCATAATTAGAAAAGAAAAACATGACTGGAATTTTTTTAAGCTTTTCAGCCCCAAGTTTCAAAATTGAGTCTATTATCGCAGCAGCTCCAGCTTTATCATCAAGAAAATGGCTTTTTACAAATCCAGTTTCTGTATACTCAAAACCACTTTCAAAAGCAACAAAATCACCAGGGAGAATACCTAGTTTTTTAGTATCTTTTGCTGTATAAACTTCTGCATCTACCCTTATATGCATATTTTCTTCTGTTCTTTCTTCCTGTTCTGCTTTTTTATTAACGTGAACAGCTGGATTATTAAGAATTAGACTACCAGTATAAGTCTTTTCATCAGAAAAAATTTTTACACTATTACCCTCAAAAGCTTGAAGCATAGGACCACCAACTTTAGTAAAACCGAGAGTTCCATCAATATTAATATTTCTAACCATAAGCCCTAACGTATCAATGTGAGCCGCAACTGCTAAATGAGGTTTTTTATGATTAGAAGCAATCAATGCTCCTTTATTTGTATAATAGCAACTAATGCCGTTTTTAGTCAGAAGTTTTTCTATATATTTCAAAACTTCGTAAGTATAGCCTGTTGGGGAATAAATATCTAGCAAATCATGTAGTAAAGAAATAATTCGAGGTTCTTTTATCTTTTTCATCCACTCACCATTTATGTTTTATTAGAGACTTTTCTTAACAATAGGAGCTATCTCTTCGCAACCTTCAAGCAATTTAGCATCTTTTGGCAATAATACTGTTCTAAGGCAATCTTTTATCAATCTTGGAGAAGCACCTTGCATTATCTTTTTATATACCTGTGGTTCGTCTTCAACAAAAGCCCCACCAATTATATCAACTCCATAATCAAACAAAACAGAACTTAGAGGAACAGAAGGACCAACAACAATAAAAACAGACCCAGGTTTTTTAAATTTTAAAAGTCCTTCTAAAGTATCATTTAAAAAGGTAACACCTGTTGCCACAACCACATCACTTTCTGGTAAAACATTGACATATTCTTCAGCTGGCAAATCCCCTGCATGAGGACGTTTTTCTAGAATCCAAAAGTTTTTTGCATTTTTTTTAAATTTATCCACATGAGAAAAATGACCTATCATAGTAATGTTTTTATTTGTTCCTAGCTTAACTCCAATATCGAGAGCATTTCCTAAAAAATACCTGTCCTTCAGTTCTATAGCTCCATTTAATGCGGCAAATCCAAAAGAACGTTCGATACCTTGAGTTGATTCTGTCCAATCTAGTATTTGTGATAAGCTAAGATTTTCAATTTCACCTAAATGAGAAACAGGTTGAACTTGATTAAAATTAAAAACTCTTTCATCGCTTAAAGTCATACAAGCACCTAAGCGTACACTTTTTATCATAGTCATGTGTACGCAAGCTGCCGCATAAGAAAATTTTGTTTCAAAAACAGAACTTGGAATAGTAGTCTTAACATCTTTTACTAATAATTGCATTTATTTTCTCCTAACGTTTCTCATGAAACAACTAAGTAATAGTTACAAATCAAAAAGAATCTATCACTTTATGAATTTCATAAAAATCATCTGTTCTTAAATAATCATCAATTGAGAAAACTTGAAATCTTCTATTTTTGCCATTTTCTTCCATTACAGCAGGTCTGAAATCTTTATCACCAAACTTACTAAAAGTTTTAGTATCTTCTAAAACATAACCATCAATTAGCTTAAACTCAACTTCATCAACAATCATTCCCAATAAAAATTTCTGTCTGGAATAGAAATAAATAATTTTAGTTTTATCATTTACATAAAAATCAGGAATTAAACCTAATTTTTCTCTGATATTAATTATTGGGATAACATTACTACGGACATTTACAACCCCTGTAATAATATCTGACTTTTGAGGTATTTCTATTACAGAAGAATAATCTGCAATTTCAGCTAATTCTACAGCTGGTATTGCAAAAACTTTCTCTTCAACGTGGAAAAGGGAAAATTTATCTGATTGCCTGTCTTCATTATTGGAATCAAGCTTTTTTGCTTCATTTTTCTTAAATAAAGGAACAATTTGAGCCATTCATTCACCTCTTTTAATTCAGCTTTAAGCTTAAAGCAGTAAGCTATAAGTTTTAAGTCGAACAATATATTTGAAATTATTCTAACTTACAGCTTATAGCTAGTATCTTACAACTTTAAGTATTCTTTCAGCTTCGCAACAGCATAAGCTCTATGGCTAATAATGTTTTTTTCATCAGCCGAAAGTTGGGCAACAGAGCATTTTTTTTCTGGCAACATAAAAATAGGGTCATAACCAAACCCCCCCTTACCTAAAGGTTCATAACCTATCTTGCCTTCAAGAGTGCCCACAAATTCATGAGATTTTCCAGAACCATCTATATAAATAATAACGCATCTAAATCTAGCTGTTCTTTTTTCGTCAGGAACATCTTTTAGAACTTCTAGCATTTTAGCAACATTTCTTGCATGATTTGTATCTGGACCAGAAAATCTTGCAGAATGAATACCAGGCTTTCCATCTAATGCATCAACTTCTAAACCTGAATCATCTGCAAAAACAGGTTCTTTGACTATATCATATAAAGCTTTTGCTTTTATATAAGCATTTTCAGAATAGGTAGAACCATTTTCATCAACTTCTGGCGGATTTTCCAAGTCAAGAAAACTTTTTACTTTTATTGGAGCTAATATACTACTTATTTCTTCAACTTTGTGAGCGTTTTGTGTTGCAACCCAAAAGTTCACTTTGCAGACTCCAAAGCTTTTTTCTGAATTTCAAAAAGTTTTTTGATTCCGCCTTCGCCGAGACGAAGCATTTCTTCAAGCTGTGCTCTATTATAAGTTGCACCATTTTCAGCAGTTCCCTGAACTTCAACAAAACCGCCATCTTCTGTCATAACAAGGTTCAAATCTGTTTCTGCATGAGAATCTTCGATATAGTCCAAGTCAAGAATAGTCTGACCATTATTAACTCCAACACTTATAGCAGCAATTCTGTGCATAATTGGATTTTCAGAAAGTTTTCCTTCATCCATGAGCTTTTTAACTGCTAATTCTAGAGCAACCATTGAACCAGTAATAGAAGCCGTTCTAGTTCCACCATCAGCCTGCAAAACATCGCAATCTACCATAAGAGTTCTCGGTCCAAGCTTATTCAAATCTATAGCAGCACGCATAGAACGACCAATCAATCTCATTATTTCGTGAGCTCTTCCCTTAACTTGTGCATTACCATAGCCAGGTCTTTCACTTCTTCTAAGACCAGCACCAGGCATAAGTGAATATTCAGCGGTTATCCAGCCCATTGTTTCGCTTTTTGCTTTAACATGATTAGGAACACTTTCTTCAACTTGAACAGTACAAATTACTTTTGTATCTCCGAAAGATATAAGAACAGAACCGTGGGGATATTTCACATAACCAGTCTGTATACTTACTTCTCTAAGCTGATCAACAGCACGTCCATCATGTCTAACCATAAAAAGCCTCCAAAAAAATGTTTATCTTTTGCAGAATAACATTTTTAAAGAAATATGCCAAATACTTTTTAGAGATGAGAGATGAAAGAGAAGGGAGAAGGGAGAAGGGAGAAGGGAGAAGTAAACAGTAAACTGTATCCCTAAAAGCATTTTTCAAAAAAAAGTAGCTGATTTTATTATTCTTTTATTCTGTTATTACTGCTGAATTAATTGAACTATTCGTTTTTTGAGGAATAGGTTCATCGTTAGAAGAGACTTTTTTAGGTTCTGTTGAAGCTGTCGGAGAGGTTAGTGGATCAGAGGATTTTAATTTGACTTTTCCATCACTTCCGACAGATATTTCATAACTTTGAGGAATATCACTTTGAGTATTATTAGTTAATTCTGCTGTTTCTGTTTCTTCTAACTCCTGTTCAGATATAATTTTTTCTTCTTCACGTTTTTTTCTTGCTTTGATTTGAGCGGTAAAAGAGGCTATATTCATTTTTTGCTTTTCAATGATTTCTTGTTCTGTTTGTTTTCGTTGTTTCAGAATTTTTTTATTAGCCTCTTCTTCAAGTTCTTCTAAAATAGTACTAGAATTGTCAAAATAATAATCTTCCAAATCAAAATCTGCATCATCTTCTTCGTTAATAGAATTTCCAAAAATACGTTTTACTTTCTTTTCCATTCCTTTAGAAGGAACAGACTTATAATTAAACTCCAAAACACTAGAATTATTGTCTGGCATAGCAAGCGGAGAAGGTTTTATTTGTGAATCATTTTTTCGGTTAGGATGCGTAAAAATGTATCTATTAAAGGTTGTCTGTGAATAAACGGGAAGATATGAAACTAATAAAAAAAATAAGGAAATTAATAGATTGTCACGTTTCCACTCCATCAGAAGATGGCTAGCAATGACGAATAGCTTGTTTTTTCTCAATGACGATTCAAAAGATATTGTTCTAGGCAGCATACCAGACCACCAAATTATCAAGAACTTTATATTTTATTGTTCCCTGCCTATATAAAGCCGATAAATAGCCATTTACTGTAGCCCTAAAAAGAAAATACTGCCAACCAGTCTTTTTCTGCCCAAAATGCCCTAAGAAACTCTTAACTACTCTTTCTTGTGATTGAGGAACCTTCAATAATCTTGTCATATAAGATATGGCATTATTGACGTGTATTGTATTATTAATAGCTAAAGCAGAAATATTGTTCGTATGTGGGAGATGACCGCCAACAAAACATTTTGCAGAAAGTGTTTTCAAAGAATCTAAAGTTTTAAGATGAACAATAGGATCGTAATTGAATGGGAACAAATGCCTTTTTAAAAACTGATCAGAAAAGAGTGCATCGCCAACAAAGGCAGTTCCATCGACCATAAAGCCTTTTTGATTGATAGAGTGTCCTGGAAGGTCTAATACATCAATAGTTAAATCATCAAGATTAAGCTGATTTTCTGTAAAAATATCTGGTTCAGAAGGTTCTGCAACAAGAAAACGGTTCATTAGGTCATCGGTAGGAGCTCCCGAAAAAATCATTGCAGCTTGAATAATTGGATATTTTATTATTGGTGCTTCAAGAGGGGAAGCAAGCACTTTACACCCTGTTTCTTTCTGAAAGAAATTGTTACCGCCAACGTGGTCGGCATGAGAATGGGTATTTAAAATATATGCAATTTTATAACGGTAATCCGACAGCAATTCATAGATTTTTCTAGCATAATTGCTGTCTATTCCCGAATCGACAAGAGCGACTCGGCTTTTCTCTAAGGTAATCACACCAACATTAACATGGCCAGGGATATAATAAGTTCTGTCAGAAAGTCTTACTAATTCCATAAATTACCTTTCCGAAAGCTTATGAAAGAGTTCTCTTTGATTCACCCATTACAACATAGCCTTCTTTACAATTTCCTAAAACAGTAACTTTACAATCTGGAGTACCAACAAAATTAATTTTTGGAGCAAGAACCTCTATATAATAAGGATTATCTTGATAAGGAGAAAATTGTGCCTTATAAATCCATGCATTTACTTCGTCAAAACCATCTACCTGGAGCTTTATCCGTAAAAATTTAAAGACTTCTCCACCTTTTACCATTTTGAAAGCGGGATGCCAAGGCAAAGGTTCTGTTGTAAAATCAGGGGAAAGAACTACCAGAGGCTGTTCAAGTAAAATATTTATTGTAGCTGCTTTACAGCAAGTAACTTCAGGAAAACACTTCTCAAAAAAAGGCATCTGTTCTTTTAC
>CAJOQX010000367.1 GCA_905236865.1 Candidatus Rifleibacteriota bacterium | reverse complement strand
TATTCCTGAATAGCTCAGTCGGTAGAGCAACTGGCTGTTAACCAGTGGGTCGGGGGTTCGAGTCCCTCTTCAGGAGCTTAAAAAGCCGTTAATCTAATTAAATTAGATTAACGGCTTTTTTTTATACAAAAAAATATTTTAAAAATTTCTTTTGTACTCTAGCATAATCTAAAAAAAAGGTTATAATAATAAGACTATGAAAATAAATAATATAAAAAAATGCGTTTTAATGTTAGGGTTATCTGTAGCTCTCTCAGCAGGTACATCATTCGCAGCACAGGAAGGGAATAATTCAGAAAGTGCACGCCAAAAACTGTTAGATGAGGCTATTTCGTTACTTGATAAAGTAGAGCTTAATGCTCCAAAATCTCAAGTAGAAATTACTCGTATTCGTGAACGCTTAAATAAATTAAAAGATTTGAGCGTTGAAGAAGATTCTGATGAGTTTACACCAGAATTGATGTTTTCACGACAAGGTGGTAATTCAACATCTGTTAGTCGTGCAAATAAAACAAAAAGAATAGCTTTTTACAATTCATGCAAAGGTCTTAGAGGTAAAGATTTACTTTCTCAGCTTCGTAATGAATGTTCTAAACATAAATCTTACGATTATTCTACAGCTCGTGAACTTGTTATTCTTGGAGTAGATAATAAAGCTGGCGATGTTGAATGTGTTTATACTGGTAATGTAATGCATGTAGGCAAAGAAAAAATGCCTCCTGCTAATGAAGTAAATATTGAACATACTTGGCCACAATCAAAAGGAGCTAAGGGTATAGCAAAAACAGATATTCATCACCTTTATGCAACTACATCAAAAGCTAATTCTGTTCGTGGAAATTTGCCATTTGGTGTTGTTACCGATAAAAATCCAAAATATTCTGTTGGCGGTAGCAAATGTGATGGTTCTGTATTTGAAGTAAGAAAACAGCATCGTGGCAATGTTGCACGCTCAATGTTCTATTTTTCAACTGTTTATAATCAACCAATAGATGAAAAACAAGAAAAAGTATTGAGACAGTGGCATAAAGACGATCCTGTTGATGCAAATGAAATTGCTAGAAACGATAAAGTTGAAGCGTTGCAGAATAACAGAAACCCATATATTGATCATCCCGAATATGTAGATATGATTGATGATTTCTAATATATAGTAAAAGTTAATCTAAAAAGCCTTGATTCAAACAATCAAGGCTTTTTTTTCTTGATTATTTTTATATTATTTGTATATTTAAATTGTAAAAATATTAGTTATTAGCCAATCTGTTTTTTGGATTGAAATAACTTGTTTTAATATATTTATTAAATTAAACATGGAGGTTTAAGAATGAATAGGATTAAAAGGATTTGTAGTATATTTCTTTTATTCGGCATAATTGTTCTTTTTCCTAAGACTTTATTTGCTCATACTTATTACAAAGTTCCATTCGGTAGTTATTTTTCGTATTTTTCTTTAGAAGATATTTATAATCAGCAATGGATAAGCTCTTATTTGCGAGGTAAACCTATTATTATATTGACTGCTCATAGATATCAAAGAGAGGAACTTAGGAA
The DNA here is from genome assembly GCA_905236865.1 of Candidatus Rifleibacteriota bacterium. Classification (GTDB taxonomy): domain Bacteria; phylum Muiribacteriota; class Ozemobacteria; order Ozemobacterales; family Ozemobacteraceae; genus RUG334. Next base: position 9,385 of record CAJOQX010000367.1, on the reverse strand, counting down.
ATGGGCGGAAGCATTTAGGCAAGATTATTTGCTAACTGGTAGGGCTTATGTTTTATGGATTGTTAATTTGAAAAAATGTTCATGGAATACTAGTCGAGCAACTGTGTTTAATCAGTGGAGATTGTTTAATCCACCAGTACCCTGTTTGTTAGATTGGGATGGAGTAGTTGGTAATAGTTTACGAATAAACTATAATGTTCCAAATATAATTTTAATAGATGCTTATGGAAGGTTTGTGATGCATGAAATGCATACCTTTACTCCAAGTGTTTATAAAGCTATTTCTCAAAGAATTTCTCCATTTTGCCCATCTATGTATTTACGCAAAGGTAGAAGAGGAGATTCCTTATAACATTAAAACATGGCAAACGCAAACTTTATCTTTATTTATGAAGCTTTCATAGATTGCCATGCCCCTTTCAGAAGCTCATAAAGACGAATTAATTATTTTGGAGACAGTGAGACGAGAAACTTTTTTCTCCGAATAAGACCCGTTCCCTTAAAGACTATTCAAGGCAGTTATTTTCAGAGGTCGCAAGAGGAGAAATATGTCGAACAAGCGAACTGTCTCCTATATTTTTTTTGGATTATCACGTCTGCATAAGGCAGGCGTGCAATGACGTAATTCTACAATACTGATTAATATCGAAAAAAGTTTGCGTTTGCTAAGTGTATTTAAAATAGGAATATTTTTGTCTAATTTAGATGCAGAAGTGATAACTAAATACTTTAACTTTGATCAAATTGAGGGTGGGATTCTATAGTTTTTGTAAATATTTCTTTCTCTTCCTCTGAAAGATCTAATGGAAACTGGGCTTGTGAACGATGCCATCTTTCAAGCCATTCTTTTGAAAGAAGATTTTGATTTGATTTATGTTTTAACGCTACTTCTTTGTTTGAAAAAGCGATTGTTGTTGAATCTTTTGGTCCAGTTGACACACCTTTTGCAACCCACATTCCAGCTACAAGCATTGAAGCTCTGACCATTGTAGAATTTGAATAAGTATATAGTTCAAAATTTTTATTTTTACAATAGGCAAATAAATTTTTAAAAGCTTTTAAGCTCCAACAATCTGAATCTGTTTTATGAGAAAATGGATCGTAAAAAATAATATCTGGTTTTTCCTGTTCTGAAAATAGCTTTAAAAAATCACCTTCTATAAGAATCCAATCAAGCAATCCACTTTTATCCGTCCATTTTCCATTTTCTAATAGTTTAAATGGTGCAGAATGATGAAGGTGAGGAAATTCTTTGTTATGTTTAGATGCAAGTTTTAATGGATTCAAATCTCGTTCAAAACTAATAATTTTTAATTTATTTATATTATCAAAACCATTCTCATTTAAAGTTTTTTCAAAACATCTTATAGCAGCCATAGCATTATGAGCTGCTCCAAGACCAACATCCCAAATTATAAGTTGTTGTTTGTTCAGACATTCATTAAGAGGTAAATGGTCTTGAACAATAGAAGATTGTGTACTATTAAAATTCTTATTTATTAATTTATTCGATAAATCAGATTGTTCAATATATAAACGATTTGCTTCTTCTTCTGGATTATTTACCGAGTGCATTATTTCGCCAGAACTAATTTGTTTTATGCAAGCAAATCCTTCTTTGTTATGATGGATTTCATAATCTCCTAATTTTGCGGTTTTAATAATATTTTTCCTAGGTGGTATAGGTGGATTGTTTTCATCTGACATAAGAAGAATAGGACGTATATTGTTGTAATATGTTATAAATTTATTGTCAATAATAGCTTGTCGCATTTCTTTCATTAATTTATGGTAGAAAGCTAAATTATGAGTAGTTAATAAAAACCAGCCTAATGGTTCCCCAGATTTTATCAAATGATGTAAATATGCTCTCGAATAATTCCTGCAAGTATAACAATTGCATTGTTTGTCTAGGGTTTCTTCAGAAAATTTATAGACAGTCCTTCTTAATTGCATTTTCCCTTGTGAAGTAAAAACGGTTCCTCTATGACCGAGTTGTGAGGGCATAATACAGTCAAACATATCTACACCACAATTTACGGCTTCAAGAATATCTATTGGGGTTCCTACACCCATTAAATATCTAGGTAAACTTTGGGGAAGATAAGAAGCTGTTAATCCTGCAAATTCCCAGCATTTTTCAGGTGTTTCTCCGACAGCTAAGCCTCCAATAGCAAATCCGTCGAATGGTTGTTGAGTTAAAAAAGAAGCACTTTCTTTGCGAAGATCTTTATAACAAGCTCCTTGCACAATACCAAACATTGATTGTTGTGAATCTCGTCTAGCGGCAAGACTTCTTAAAGCCCATCTATGTGTAAGTTCCATTGCAGCTTTTGCTTCCTCATAACTTGCAGTAGATGGAATACATTGGTCTAAAACCATCATTATATCACTACCAATAGCTTTTTGAGTTTCAATGCTTAATTCTGGAGTAAGTAAGAAAGTTTGCCCATCAAGGTAACTTTTAAAAGCGGCTCCTTCTTCGTTCATTTTTCTGTCTTTATGTAAAGAAAAAATTTGGAATCCGCCAGAATCAGTTAATATTGAGCCATCCCATTTCATGAAGTGATGTATTCCGCCAAATTTTCTGAAAACTTCAGCTCCTGGTCTTAAAAAAAGGTGATAAGTATTGGCAAGTAAGCATTGAGCACCATTTTCTTTTAAACTTTCTATTGTCTGACCTTTAACGGTTGCTCTTGTCCCTACTGGCATAAAAACAGGTGTCAAAACTTCTGAATGTAGTGTGTGAAAACGACCTGCACGTGCTGATGTTCCATTGGAAGTTGCTTCTATTCTAAAATTCAATCTACTCATAATTCATTTATTGTATTGTAAAAATATATAAAAATCCAGTTATTTATTACTATTAATCTAATCATTAAAACTGTCGATAAAAAAATGAATAAATCTATGGAGAATTGATTTTATGAATAAAGATAGAAAACTAGTTGTTTTAACGATTGCATATTTTGCGATATTGGGTTGTTTTCTATTAGGATGTTCTGAAAGAGATGATAAATATCCTGTTTCTGTTTTAATAAACGGTATCGATACAGATAATTACAATACCTCCATTAGAGATTTAAAAAATGAAAATAAAATCGAATTTAAAGAATACGAAAAAAAAGATACCAATTTAATATCTATAAGAGTTGTTTCTGCTCATACAGGTTCATTTATAGATTATGCTACAGTGAAAATTAATAATGAAAATATAGGATTGACCAACGAAAATGGAGAAATACAAGTTGATTATATTCCAAATACAGATATAAATATTGAGATTACAAAAAAGAATTATGAAAAGATTGTTAGTACATTGAAGATAAATAATAATTATAAAGATAAAAACATAGTATTCCCAATGGTAGAAGAAACAGATTATACTAATGGCTCAATTACAGGAATATTTTATGATAATGATTCATTTAACGGAATAGGTAATCTATACGTAAGATTATATAAAGTAAGAAATAAATCTGATTATGATTATGATTTGGATAAAGATTTTATTTTAACAACTAAAACAAGTAATGAACCAAATTTAAAAGGAACATTTAAACTGACGAATTTAGATTCTGGCAATTATTTACTATATATTGGAAAAACAAGAGATATTCCAGAATTTAAGACTATTAATAAAGTTGATAATAAAGTAAATATTATTTTAGATGAAAACTCTAATGGGGTGTTATTTATTTCAAAACCATTTAAAGTTGAGTCAAATTTGACATCTTATATTTGTAGTAACTAAAAGACTTAATTATATAATAAAAATTTAATAATAATATTTTCTATGATATAATCTTTAAAGTGTGATTCATCGAAAAGAATGATTTAATTATCATAGGTCTTATTAGTGGAAAATCATATAGAAAAATATAATTTACAAGAGTTGCTGAGTCCAAATTTAAAGAAGGACTGTTCAAAATTTTTAGAAATAATTGAATATTTTGACTCTATTACACCAACTAGAGAATCAGCATTAATAGTTAAAAAGGCTATGTCGGTTCAAAAAGAACCTATTATTTCTTTTCTGTTAAAAAAATCTTTTCGACTTGCTGCGTTTAAGCTTAAGGGAGCTTCTTTTAAAGTTTCCTTAGATGGTTTGGAAAAATTACTACATTCGCCTGATAGATTAGATGATTTAGCACTTGCTATAACAACAGTCACAAAAACTGAAGCAATATTGGCTTCTGATTTGTTTAAGGCGGCTAATTGGAAAGAATTTCCTGCCGAAATTCTTCCATGTTTTTGTTTCTTTTATAAAAATCATGGGAATAGTCAGGATTGTCAAGATTTGCTTGATTTGACAAGAAATCCAAGCCCTATTGTTATAGCATCAGCTGTTGAAGCAATTAAAAAATTAGATACAGGTTCATTACGTTCTGTTATTGAACCCATCTTGAAAAAAAATTCAAACAACGCTGAATCCGAAGCCTTAGAACAATTGTATGCTACAAGTGTGAATTATGATTCAAATGCTCTTTCTAATGCTAATCAAGATTACTATAATGAAAACCACAATTTGTTAATTGATTGTTTGAAAAATGGTACTTCTGATCTTGAAACTGTTAGAATATTACGACTTATTAGAAAATTTGGTGATGAAAACGATGCAGAATTTGTAAAACCTTATCTTAATACAGATAATCCTGATATAGTTAGGGCATCAATAAAAGTTTTAGAAAAACTATCTGCTGAGTATTTATGTGTTTATCTTCCTCAGTTAATGCAACATAAAAATACTAAAATCAAATTAACCGCTATACGTTCTTTTCAATCTATAGATCAAGATAGTGTTTTAAGTATGGTCAAAAGCTTGGTCAAATCTTTAAATATCAATCAAAGAACATTGGGAATTACCACATCAATGATGCTAGATTTTGATAAAATTAAAGAAGATTTGTTTGTTGCGTTTATGAAGGAAACAAATGATGAAATTTTAGAGAAAATAGGACTTGTTATAGCTGCTAATCCTTCGAGAAATCTTGTTACTGAATTATATCCTTATCATAAACAATCTAAAACTTTTTTCATTAATCAAAGGCAAAAAATAATTGAACTTGTTAGCGAAAAGGTTTCTGGTTCTTTAGGAGGTAAACCTAGTTCTAATGAATTAATTGCAGAAGCCAAAAAAGCTTATGATGAAAAGAAATCTAAAATAGAAGTTGAACCTCCAACTCATAGATACACTAATACTTCATCTAATTCTAATACTTATCCTAAAAATATTGGTAACTTTAGAGAATCTTTAAATAAAAAGATTCCAAGTTCTAACAATAATAAAGTAAATAATGGAGTTTGGAAAAACCTAAATTTAAAAGCAAAACTTACTGTAATTTTCTTTATACTCGGTTCTATTTTTTCTAGTATTACCTTGGTTCTACTTATAATGGAGTTATTCTAATTAGATTATTTTATTAGTTCTATTTATTAGAGCTTTTTTATTGTGATATATAACTAAGAAATAACTTGTTGTTGCTAACACTGATTTCAATATTTGATAAATCAGCATTTTCTGTAAAAAATTTAATAAAAAATTCTTTAGCTTTTAATTCTATTGTTTTTAAAGGTTTTTTGGGGGTTATTTCAACAGAACCTAATTTTTTATTAATATCAAAATTCATTATTATAATATATGAGCTTAATATCATTTTACTATTTTTCCCAAAAGCATAAGAATAATATTTTGCTCCAATTTTTCTTAATTCTGTTTCGATTTCATTAATTGACAAACCAAATTTCCCTATTGTAATACCATCTGGCGGTGCTTTTAAGTGATTATCTAAATAGGGGTCATAAGTTTGTATTGTATTCGTTTTTGTATTGTTATTATTTGATGGTTGATTATTTACAGTATTATTGTTGTTATTATTGTTATTATTATTATTCGAAATAGATGTATTATTACTAGAATTTTGTGTAGTGGTGGTTGTTTTTTGTTTTGTTAGAGTTGTCCCTAGTTTTCTACTTTGATATGTTTGAGCATAAGATGGTAAAGTGAAAGTGGTTATTATTAAATTGATAGTCAAATATAGGAAATAATGATTTTTTAGATTAATTAATATTGTTCCCATAGATTAAAATACTAAATAAAAGTTGTAAGTTTTAAGTTTAAATAAAAAAAACTTACAACTTTTAATTTTTTAAAACTTTAAACTGTAAATTTCCCTAAGCTCTATCATCAATTTTTATTGCCTTTTTGGGACATTTTTCTACACACATACCACAACCAACGCATTTTTTTGAATCAATTGAGTGTTTCTCTTTTACTTTGCCACCAATAACGGCATCAAATTTACAATTTTTGAAACAAACTGTACAGCCGATACATAAATCCTGATTTATCTCGGCAACTCTGCCTTTATAGTCTGGACGGTTTTCTTTTATTATGGCACCTGTAGGACATTTTGCAACACACGCCCCACATTCATGACATTTATCGTAATCTATTCTAGCCAAATTGTTTTCAATAATTATTGCTTCGTAAGCACAGTTTTTTTTGCATATTCCACAACCTAAACAACCTGTAGCACAGAGTTTTCTTGTGTCAGCACCTTTTTCAGTTGAATTACATCTAACATGAACCGTTTTTACTGTATCAGCTAAGTCTATAATGTGTTTTGGACAAGCCATAACACATTGGCCACATCCTACACATTTATCTTCATTAACAATAGGTAAATGATGGTCGCCAATTTTTATAGCACCAAATTTACAAGCTTTTACACAAGAACCAAGACCTATACATCTATGTGGACATTTCCAAGGTCCATTTTGAACAATTATTGCTGATTGGCAATCTTCTAAACCTAAGTATTGAAATTTTTGATGCTCTTCATCGTCAGAACCTTGACATTTGACTAAAGCAGCTTTTACAACAGCTCTTACATTAGTTTCTCCTGCTTTTCTTAGTCCTAAAAATTCTTCTAATTTATTTCTATCAGGAATAAGCATTACTGGACATCTTGAAGGAGAAACACCTTTTGTAATTATTGCTTCAGCCATAGCAGAACAACCTGCAAAACCACAGCTACCACAATTAGCTCCTGGTAACATTTTTAAAGTTTGTTCTATTCTAGGATCTACTTCAACTTTAAATTTTACAGAAGCATAAGATAATATAGCTCCGAAAGCAAATCCTAAGATTCCTAAAACTAAAACTGCATATAAAATTTGTAATTCCATAAATTATTTCCTCAAACTAATCCAGAAAAGCCCATAAAAGCTGTAGCAAGTATTCCAGCGGTAATTAATGCTATTGGTGCACCTTTCATCGATTCTGGAAGTTCTGCTAAATCTAAGCGCTCTCGTATACTTGCCATAATAATTAAAGCTAAGAAAAAGCCCAAACCGCCACCTAATGAATTAAATGTTGTTTCTAGCAAGTTATAGCCTTTTTTTATATTTAAAAGTGCAACACCTAATACGGCACAGTTTGTTGTGATTAATGGTAGAAAAACACCTAATGCTTGATAAAGATTAGGGGCTGTCTTCTTTATTACCATTTCAATAAATTGAACAAGAGAGGCTATTATTAAAATAAACGCTATAGTTTGTAAATATTCTAATTTAAGTGGAATCAAGACGTATTGATTTACACACCAGGTAGAAACGCCAGCGATAAGCATAACAAAAGTTACTGCAAGCCCCATACCAATGGCTGAATCCATTTTATTAGATACACCGATAAATGGGCAGATACCTAATATTTGATTTAATACAAAATTTTCTAGAAATATAGCTGTTATTAAAATTGCCAATAAATGCATCATTTGCCTGCCCTCCTTAATTCAAGGTGTTTTTTCAATGCTCTTAGTAATCCAAAAACAAAGAAACCGCCTGGAGCCATAATCATTATTAAAGCAGGGTCTTCTTTGAAATATGGTATTGGAAATCCATAAAGTTTACCTTCACCAAGAAGTTCTCGGAAAAAAGCAATACAGGAAAGACCAATTAAAAAGCCAATTCCCATTCCTATAGCATCTAATATTGAGTCTATTGGAGAATTTTTACTTGCAAATGCTTCTGCTCTTCCTAAAATTATACAATTTACTACAATTAGAGGAATAAAAATACCTAAACTTTGAGATAGGGCAGGGGAATAAGCTTGAATAAGTTTATCTATTATTGTAACAAAAGTTGCAATAACCATTATATAAACTGGTATTCTTATATTATCTGGAACGATTTTGCGAATTAAAGAAATAAATAAATTGCTACATATTAAGACGCAAGTGGCGGCAATACCCATACCTAGAGCATTTGTCATAGATGTTGTAACTGCGAGAGTAGGGCATATTCCAAGAGCGATGACAAATGTAGGATTTTCTTTCCAAATACCTTTAAAAAGATTATCTATTGTCATTTTGTCACTCCTTCATTTTGAGATAAAACAGAATATTTTGTAGCTAAAATATTTTCTTTTAGATTTCTATAATATTCTAATGCTTCGTTCATACCGTTACAAAATGCTCTTGAACTTATCGTTGCTGCTGTTACCGCATCAACATTTCCACCATCTTTTTTTACTTTAAAAACATCTGGAGAATCACTTGTAAGTAGAGCTTTCATATTATTTGTGAACTTTTCAGATGTTAATTTGCTTCCTAAGCCTGGAGTTTCGCTTAAGGACAAGATTTTGTAGTTTATAATTTTACCCTCAGCATTAATTCCTACCATGGTATTTATCAATCCACCAAACCCTCTTGGTGATACTTTAAATACTGCGCCTGTAACTTTTCCATCTTTATCAAAACCAACTCTGTAATAAATTGTCTTTCCATTGACTTCTCCTTTTATATTAGAGGAAAAAGAGTCGCTTGGTAATACTTCTTTTTGTGCATTGTTTTCAGCTATAATTTCGTTTTCTTTTATTATAGGGGCGGTTAAATTCTGTGTGAAAGCTAATAAGACACCAGATATTGCTGCTACAACAAATAGAAAAATTCCAGTATTAATCATTCCTTTGATCATTTTTTAGCCTCCTGATTAGCAACAGGCTTATTTTTAACAATTCCGAAACGTCTTGGTTTACAGAATTTGTCTATTAAAGGAACAAATGAATTCATAATTAAAATTGAATAACAAACTCCTTCTGGATAACCACCTTTTAATCTAATTAATAATGTAATAGCTCCACAACCAATGCCAAAAAGTATTTTCCCCATTTTATTTATAGGGCTAGTTACCATATCAGTAACCATAAAGAAAGCACCTAAGAATAAACCTCCAGTGAGTAAATGGAATAAAGCATATTCAGAAGAACTTCCATAAATATAAGCACCGACATATACGGTAGCAAACATTGCTAATGGAGCATGCCAACTTATATGTTTCCTTATTAATAAAAATATACCACCTATTAAAATGGCTAATTTAC
>CAJOQX010000366.1 GCA_905236865.1 Candidatus Rifleibacteriota bacterium | reverse complement strand
ATTTAACAGAATTTGCTATTTGAGACAAATCGCTGTCGTCACCAGCATAATGAGCTACAACAACCTTTTTAACACTTGGAATACCAGCAGCTATTGCTGAAGCATTAGGTCTTACATCGAAGTTTTTCCCTTTATATAAATAGCCGTCAACTGTGAATAGAACAACTGGATTAACTTGACCAAGTCTGTCTATTGCAGCTTGAGGACCTATATCTGTTGCACATGAACACCAAATTGCTCCGATGGCAGAAGCTGCAAGCATTGCGATAACTGTTTCAGGAATGTTTGGCATATATGCGGCAACAGCATCACCAGCTTTCAAGCCTTGTTCACGCATTGCTGTAGCAAGTCTGAAAACTTGATTTTTTAATTCTTTATAGGAAATAACTCTGCGAGTCTTGTTTTCACCTCTGAAAATCAATGCTGGCTTGTCTGTATCAGCATATTTTAGCATGTTTTCAGCATAATTTAACTTAGCACCAACAAACCATTTAGCGCCTGGAAACTTTTTAAGATCGTCAACAACTTTATCGTAAGGCTTTGAAGTTTTAACTTCCAGAAATTTCCACAATAAATCCCAGAATTTTTCAGGTTCTTTAACTGACCAGTCATATATTGATTTGTAATTAACAAAGCCAATGCCTGTTTCTTTTGCGGCATATTGCATAAAAGCCCAAAGTCTTGTGCTTTCAATTTGTTTTTTTGTTGGTTGCCAAAGAAGTTTACGCATAATTAATCATTCCTTTTAGTTCTCTAATTTTAATATGGTAAAATTTTACAATGAATTATGACTTAATACAAGTTCTAAATCAATTGCTAAAAATAATATTTGCTGTTAGGATTACTTAAGGTGCAAAGTTTATGAATAATTTAAAAGGAAGATTTGTATCCTGTTTTGGATATTCAATGGTGATTGCTCTATTTGTTTTGCTAGTAATCTTATTGTCCATCTTTGGTTGTTGTGGCTACGTCTATTACAAGCTTACAAAAACAAATGAATTTGCAGAATATCTTTCTCATAAACTTTCAAAATCTAACAAATATTCAATTACAATTGAAAGCTTCAAAAACACTCTTCCCATAATTACGGCGAACAATGTTAATTACAATAAAATTAGTGACGTATCTACCCTGACAGTTGATGTAAAAGAATTAAACATTTATCCTGATTATATTAGCCCTAAAACAGGAACCCATACTTTTTCCCTTAATGATGCTAAAATGTTTTTAAAAAGCTCTAAATTTTTAATGGATAGCAAGAAAATACAGTTGTTTGGGCATTACAGCAATAAGAATATACATATTGCTTCTTCAACATGGGATGTTTTTGGCGGAAAAATATATCTTAAAGGTGATGTAAATTGCAATCAAAGACCTTCTTCTTACGATATTGATGCAGATTTAATTTATGTTAGACTTGAAGAAATATTAGCAGGAACAAAAAATAAAGGCTTGTACACTGGAAATGTTTATGGAAAATTAAAACTTAAAAATTATACTAGGGAAAAAAATTCTATAGAAGGTAATGCAAGTTTATCAATAACAAATGGAACGTATTACAAACCCGAACTTGTTTTGAGAATCAATAAATTATTACGCAAAATTGGTATGAAAAGCACTTTGAAAAACTTTGCAGAAAATATTGGAAGTAGTTCTTTTTCTTTGAATGGTGATTTTGAAATAAAAGACAAAGCTTATAAGACAGAAAATGCAGAACTTAGAACCCCTTGGAGTTTTATAAAGTTTTCTGGAACAATTGGTCCAAAATCAGCTTTAAATGGAACTTTTATAGTAAAAATTAAAGACTATTCTGATTTTAAAATAAAAGTTATTGGTTCAGATAATAAGAATCTAACTTATAAGATTTCTGATAGTGATAAAGCAAAACTTGCATCAATTTTTATTAGAGAAGTTTCTAAAGGCACAGAAAAACAGATAAAAAATGAAGGGAGAAAAACTAACAAACATTTCAACAGAAGTATTGACAAAATAGGCAATAAGTTCAAAAGTTTATTTAAGCGATAAATAAAAAAAACTTTTTAAAATTTTTAAACTTTTACCTAATTTTATAGTAAAATATAGTACAAGGAGATGTTTATGAAAAAAATATTTATAACTACTTGTGCTTTATTTATGTTATTTAGCACCAACAGTTCACCTAGTTATGCGATAGATCCATTTTCTGAAGATGAAGTATTAGTAATTACTGATCCAACTAATCAAGAAACAATACAAGAAATAGAAACAGCAAAAGTAACAACTACTAATGAAAAGAAAGACGAAGAAAAAAAAGATTCAGGCGAATACCCTTGTGAAGGTACCATAAACTGTAAATATGGACAATATTGTCGAACAAGTCCATGGGGTGATATTGTAACAATAATACCTCCTGGCACAAAAGTTACTATTACAGGTAAAGAAGGTGATTGGTACACCACTGAATATAATGGTAAAAAATGCTATTTGCATTATTCTCTTGTAGACACTCCTACTACTCCTGCTCGAGATGGGGTTCATCCTTATGCTTATGCTGATGTCAACCCAAATTATAAAAAAGACAATAATAAAAAAGATACAAATAAAAACAAAACTAAGAACAATAATAAAGTAAAAGATTCTTCAAAAAAGAATAATGATTCTTCCAAAACGATAAATAATAAAAAAATAGATACAACGAAAGATATTAATGGTCCAGAAGTTCCAGAAAGTCTTATGAAAGGTCTTGATGCCGCTAAAAAGTCTCAGTGGAATGTAAGCAACAAATGTTTACAATTCTCTGGAACTATTGCTGAAAATGCAGGTGCTAAGGTTTCATATAAAGGTGCTGGTTCTCAACCTCAAATTGCATGGGCAAAAACAAAAGATACTTCTTTAAGAGGTCAAAAAATAATGTCTCTTAAAGATGCGGCAATTAATGGCAAACTTCTTCCTGGAATGTTGATACACGTTAGAGTCCATTATAATGAAGATCCTGATTACAACAGACCTGATGATGGACATCACTGGTTTATGTATATGGGTATGGTTGATGGTGAGCCAATGTTTGTAGATAACATTAAAGAAAACAAACTCCGAAACACAGAGGCACAGGCCCAGACTTTCAATGTTAGTCAAAAATATGGTGAAAGACGTATTACGGCGATTTATGACCCATTTGCTGACCAAAGATAATTTAATGTAATTGTTAAAGAGAATGAATGATTAATAATTTTTCATTCTCTTTTAGTTTTTATATGAATATAATAGAAAAATTAGCAACAGAACATAATGTTTCAGATATAGAATTAAAAACCTTATTGGAAACAAATAAATATGATGAAGAGTTACGTATTAATGCTGACAGAATACGTAAAGAAATCTATGGTGATAAAGTTTTTATTAGAGGATTAATAGAGTTTACAAATTACTGCAAAAATAATTGCTATTATTGTGGTATAAGAAGAGACAATAAAAAAGCTGTCAGATACAGATTGCCAAAAGAAACAATATTAAACTGTTGTGAAGAGGGTTATAAATTAGGATTTCGCACTTTTGTTTTACAAGGCGGAGAAGACCCATTTTTTTCCGATTCTAAAATATGCGAAATTGTTTCAGAAATACGAAACAAATACCAAGATTGTGCTATAACTCTATCTATTGGGGAAAAATCAAAAGAAAGTTATCAGAATTTTTTCGATGCTGGTGCTAATAGATACTTACTTAGGCATGAAACTGCTTCAGAAAGTCATTATAAACAACTTCATCCTGAATGTATGAGTTTGGATAACAGAAAACAATGTCTTTTTAATTTAAAAGAAATTGGCTATCAAGTTGGTTCTGGTTTTATGGTCGGATCTCCTTTTCAAACAACAGAATATCTTATAGAAGATTTGAGATTTTTGCAAAAGCTTCAGCCAGATAT
>CAJOQX010000365.1 GCA_905236865.1 Candidatus Rifleibacteriota bacterium | reverse complement strand
TGTGCTAAGTTTTCTTTATTTTCAGCAAATTCTTTATTTATTGTCATCCAATTACTTAATTCACAAAGTCTATTTTCAACATCTATCTCTTTTTCCTTATCTTCATTTAAAGGATATTCACTTTCTTTTTTTGCTTTTAAAGCAACAATTTCAAGCATTTTTTTGCAATTAGGCTTTAACTTGTCATCAACATATTTTTTTATTAATTCTGGAATAATTAAATCAAAATGTTTGCATTTGCTTATCGTATAATCATTTAAAATAGCTTTAGAGTAATATTTATCTTCTTCTTTGTTGGTTTTATTACCATCTAAAGAATTTTCTAAGTTGTTTTCTTCTATAATATCATCTGTTTTGCTATTGTTTTCAACTGATTTTTTTGTAACAATATAAGTAGATATATTAGAAACTTCGCTATCCAAAATTCCATTTATTTCTGTTGATGTTGGTGCTTTTTCTTTTTCTAATAAATTATAGAGTTTTTCATACCATTCTTCTGTAGTTAGTTTACTTTTAATGCTTAACTTCATTTAATTCCTCCAGAATAAAAAAAACTTTCATTAGAAAATTCACTATTATATATTATAAAAGAATAATAATTTTTAGCATTATCAAAACATTTGTTTCTAATGCTTTTGTTTTTTTCGTTTAATGCTTTTGCTTCTTCTAATCTCCCTCTAAGAAAATCATATAAACATTGTGCATTTTTCGAAATAATCTCTTTTTGATTATAAGATTCTTTCTTTTTAAATAAATCTATAGTATCTTTTGCTGTTATAAAATTTTTGTTTAAAATATGTACACAGCTTTCTAAGAAATATTTAGTTGAATCATCGTAAAAAATACCATTTAAATAATCTTTTAAACCGCAATCAATATTTTTCCAAATGCGATTTTTTATTGCTTTGATTGGATAGAATATAGATTTTTCACTTATTTCTGAAATTGTTTTAAAGTAACACATTTTTATTTCTAAAATACATAAAACAGTTTTAATCATTTTTAATAAATCAGTATATTCATTCTTATTAGCTGTTTTGTGACGTTTGAGATAGATTAAATCAGAAATATTACAAAGAAAACTATAAGCTCTTTCCAATTTATCTTTTGCTAATTGATAATCACCTTTTTTCAACAGATTCATTCCTAAAGAATAATCAAAAAACGCATTCCAACATATTTCATTATAAGACTTGAATTTACTACCTATTTTGTTCATTTTTACAGAATCAAAAGAGTTAGAATTTAAAGCAGATTGCATAATTTTAATTTTTTCAATTAATTCATCTTCATCTAAAGAAATACTTTCAGGAAATACAAGAAAAATAACTTTTTTACTTTTTTCAAAGTCGGCTGTAATCGTTATTTTCCCTTCAAAGTTACTTGGTAAATATTTCATTATATCTTCTATATTGTTTAAAGAAAGATTCTTAGGATCAAAATTAGTATCTTTATAATCAATATAAAATTTTGCGATATTTTTATTTCCATACCATTTTATCGTGTTATCAGAAATAGGCTTGTTTATAATAAAAGTTTCATTGCCTCTTCCTATAGAGTTATTTACTAAAAAATAACAAACGTCTTTTGAATGTTTATCAATTATGTGATTATATAATTCGTTTATATCAGTAGTTTCAAAAGAACAATAATCGCAAGAATAATTTTTAATAGCTTTTTTATACGCCAAATTTTGATTTATAGTCGTATCAATAAACTGTCCGATTCGTTCGTCATTGTCTTCAATAGTATCAAGACATATTCCCATAATTTACCCTCAAACGTTATACAACATAAACTTCTAATTGAAGAATTTCTTTTAATTATCCATTGTATGAGTATAATACTTACAATAAGACCTAGCAATACATTTTGTTAGTAACTGTAAAAAGCAAAGATTAGTATATTCCGTCTATTATTTATATGGCGATAAAAAAATAACATGGATTGCACACCATATAAAGAAGGCTCACAATAACCGTTAAGAAAGAAAAGTCTTGTGTTTGATACCAATTTCTTCTAGTCACTATAAAAATAAATAGCGACTAGAAGAATTGTATTAAAAGATATTAAGAATTAATTATCTTGTTTAATTCTTCTTCAGTAATTCCTGTAAACTTTATTATGGTTTCTTTTGTTGCTCCGTTAGAAAGCATTGTTTTTATAAGGTTTTCTTTACCTTCTTTTCTACCTTCTTTTCTACCTTCTTCTTTACCTTCATTCGTCCATTCTTCTTTGTATAATTCTTTATAGCCTTCAGCAATAATCTTGAGGTCTTTTTCTTCATCATATTCGGTTAAAAGCACTGTTCTCACCTCCGCTATAAATATATTTAATTTTTATCTTCATCAGAAATATATTTATTGGCTTCTTCGCAACTTATTTTAAATTTTTGCTGGATTTTGTTGCTAATCTGTTCTGAAGAAAAGCCTAATTCTCTTAATACATCAATTAAATTTTTTATTCCTATTTCAATACCTTCTTTTTTGCCTTAATTCATCCATTCTTCTTTATATAGTTCTTTATAACCTTCAGCAATAATCTTGAGGTCTTTTTCTTCATCATATTCAGTTAAAAGCACAGTTCTCACCTCCGCGATATGCTTTCGTAGAAAATCTGCCAGAATACCTTTATCAATACATTCCTTAACAGCCTCATCAACTGCCACAGGAAAATTATTGTTATTTTTTGTATGCTTAAATATACATGTTGCGCCAAAACAAAAAATAGCATAAAATAGTAATAAATTGACATTTATAAGGAGT
>CAJOQX010000364.1 GCA_905236865.1 Candidatus Rifleibacteriota bacterium | reverse complement strand
GCTCAATTGGATAGAGCGACAGACTTCGGATCTGTAGGCTGAGGGTTCGAACCCTTCCAGGCGCGATGTAAAATCATTTGTAAATATATGGTCCGCTAGCTCAGGGGTAGAGCATCTGACTTTTAATCAGGGGGTCGTTGGTTCAAATCCAACGCGGATCACTTTTTTTTACCAATTAAATTGGTTTTTGGGAAATTAGCTCAGCTGGCAGAGCAACTGACTCTTAATCAGTGGGTCAACGGTTCGAATCCGTTATTTCCCATTTACGACTTAAATTCATTTAAGCATTTGCGGGAATAGCTCAGTTGGTAGAGCGCCACCTTGCCAAGGTGGATGTCGCGGGTTCGAGTCCCGTTTCCCGCTTTTTTTATTCTCCGAATAAGACCCGTTCTCTCAAAGATTATTCAAGGCATTTATCTACAGAGGTCGCAAGAGGAGAAGTATGTCGAACAAGCGAACTATCATTATTGATAAAAATATTTTTTATGAATGGACTTCGTTTTGATTTCAGCAACGCCACGGCGAATAAGCTCGCAGAAACCATGGTAATCTAAAGGTTAGTCGTAAAAACTTTATCAAACATTATAAATTTTCTCATAGCAAAAAGCTTTCATAAGCTAAACAATCCTCTCCTCCCTTCTCCCTTCTCCCTCCTCCCTCATTTTATTCTATACAACTTGACAATTTCTTGCTATTCTTGTTCTATTATCATCAATTAATACCAATAATTAAAAAAATTAGGATTTAATATGAGATACTTAATTACTATTATTTTAATGATTACAGCAATAAATACACCCATTTTTGCAGAATCAATAGATTCATGGAAAGATCAGATTGTTTATTTTGTATTATTAGACCGTTTCTTTAATGGGAATACAGCTAATGACAAAAATGTAGACAAAAATAACTTTATGGCTTTTCATGGTGGTGATATAGCTGGATTAGAACAAAAACTAGACTATTTAGAAGAACTAGGTGTTACAGCAATATGGGTTAGTCCTTTCTTCGAAAATAGACCTAATGCTTTTTATGGACAGGAAGCTTATCATGGTTATTGGCCTTATGATTTTTTTAAAATTGATGAACGTTTTGGAACTACTGATGAATTGCTTTCTTTAAGAAAGTC
The DNA here is from genome assembly GCA_905236865.1 of Candidatus Rifleibacteriota bacterium. Lineage (GTDB taxonomy): Bacteria > Muiribacteriota > Ozemobacteria > Ozemobacterales > Ozemobacteraceae > RUG334. The sequence continues at coordinate 4,315 of CAJOQX010000364.1, read as the reverse complement.
TATGAAAGACAAAAACATTAAGTTTTTAATGGATATGGTAGTTAATCATGTCGGTTACGATGCACCATTAGTTAAAGAACATGAAGATTGGTTTAATCCGATGGTTAATATAAAGAATTGGGAAGATTCTGAAGAATTAAAGAACAGATGTATATTCGGACTTCCAGATTTTGCTTCTCAAAAACCAGAAGTAAAAGATTTTTTCAATAAAGTTTCAAAACATTGGATAGAACTTTTACAGCCAGATGGTTTTAGATTAGATGCTGTAAAACATATTAATGATGATTTTTGGAAAAACTTCAATGAAAATGCAAGAAAACTATCTAATAAAGATTTTCTCCTTCTAGGTGAATATTTGCATGGTGATCCAGTAAAAATCAATGAAAGTTGGCATACTACTGGATTTAATAGTCTTTTTGATTTTCCACTTTATTATACAATGTTAGAGGTTTTTGCGAAAAATGGAGATTTTTTAAAACTTGCTTCAAGATTGTATTATGATAGAAATTATACAGATGCAAGTATGCTTTTTACATTATTAGACAATCATGACTTAGACAGATTTTTTTCTTCATGCAAAGATGATATTTCTCGCTACAAATTAGCTATAGCCTTTTTAATGACTATTAGAGGAATTCCAACTTTATGTTATGGCGATGAACAAGCATTAAAAGGTTACAACAATAAAGTACCACATAATCGCTGCGATATGAAATTCTCTACAAAAAGTGAAATATTTAAATTTACACAAGAAATGATTTCTATGCGTAAATCTAATGAAGTTTTTAGACGAGGTTTGCATTGTCACCTAAATGCCCGTAGTGATTTTTATGCATTTGCAAGATTACTTCCAGACCAGCTTGCTATAGTAATTTTCAATAAATCTGATAAAGATAAAGATGTAAATATAAAAATACCTTTTGGAATCCAAGAAGATATAGATTTTTTACAATCTAGTTATGGAAATAATAAAGTTTTAGCAGAAATATCTTCGTTAATAAGATTTAAAAACTCTAAAATTCATCGTAAAGACCCTAAATCAAATTATTTAAAATGTACTTTAAGGGCAAATAGTTTTGCTGTTTTTATTCCTAAAATAGAAAAGGAACAATTACAAAAAGATTATGATTATTGGTATCAACGTTATAAAAACGAAGATTTTTGGGGTAAAGAAAGTGTCAATTTTATTTTAAATTCAAAAAGTTTAGATCCTAATTCTGATTATTACTTAGTTGGAAATTCCGAAGAAATTGGTAATTGGCAAGAAGATAAAGCTTTAAAAATGAATCTAACCCAAAATGGAAAATATGAAGTAAATGTTGACTTGCCTATAGGGAAAGTTATTGAATATAAATGCATAAGAAAATCTGGCGACAAAGTTTATTGGAGTAGAGGCGAAAACCTAATAAAAGTTGTCGATAGAGTAAAAATAGCTATTTGTAGTTGGTATTAGTGTTTATGGCTTTATCGGCCTCAAATCTTCTTTTCCACTCATTGAAGCAAGAGCTTCAACAATCAAATCAACAGTATTGTCAATATCTTTTAAATCAGCCATTTCTACAGGTGAGTGCATATATTTAACTGGTAAAGATACAAGAGCAACAGGTACTCCTTCACCAGAATACATTATTTTGTCTGCATCTGTATGTGTGCGGTCTGCTGTAATTTCTAATTGATAAGGAATTTTATGTTTTTTGGCTGATTTTTCAAATAATTCATTAATTTTACAATTAATGGGGCTTCCAATAGATAATGCGGCTCCTTTGCCAAGTGTAACTGCACCGTTAGATGCGTTAGCTCCTGGATGTTCACTATCAAAAGTCACATCACAAGCTAATGCCATATTTGGTTTTATTCTTGCTGCGGCAGTGAAAGCACCTCTTGAGTTGGTTTCTTCACCAGTCGTACTAACAGCATAAACACCTATATTCAACTTTTTTTTACTAAGTTTTTTTAGAACTTCAGCAATAATGAAAGCACCTGTTTTGTTGTCTAAGGCTTTGCAAACAAGTTTATTTTCACCGATTATTTCTGGTTCGCTTTTATAAACAGCATAATCACCAATTCTTACTAATTTTTTTAGCTTTTTATCATCATTATAGCCACAATCTATAAAACAATTTTCAATAGATGGATTAGCATCTTTTTCTACTGAAGTATAAACAATTCCTTTAAGAACTTTACCACCATAACCTAGAACATCAACTTTCATTCCTGGAAGCATTTTTGGATTAAGCCAGCCGCTATTGGTGAACCAAATATAGCCTTTTTCGTCTATTTTTGTAACAATCATAGCTATTTCATCAATATGTGCGGCAAGCATCACTTTAAATTCTGATTCTGGATTTAAAATTCCATAAGCATTACCAACAAAATCAGTATCTATTTTTGCGTATTTTTTTACATAATCAATCCAAACTCTTTGAGAACCAGTTTCATCTCCAGATGGAGAATACGCATTTAAAAGATTAAATAAAAATTCCTTAGATGATTTTTCCATTAATTAAGCCAACTTTCAAGAATAAATATATAACCGTTTATCGGTAAAAAGCTTATTTTTATAAACAAACTTAGTCTGCAAGTTCAGGTCCTAATAACTCAAAAGCTGTAGATTTACCATTTTTCATAAAAACTCTGATTCCTCTAGTATAAATACCCGTATTGTCATACCAAGTGTATGTGCCATTAGAACTTAAAGCTTTATCATCAGATTTTGCCCAACCAGCTTCAATAAGTTTTGAGGAAAAAGATTTTAATTCATCTAGATTAGAACCTACTTTAAAACCTATAAAATCAACTACAGGCTTTGTAAATCGTAATTTTAACAAAGCTATAGCTTCTTGATTATTGTCTTGTTCTATTTCAATTTTTTTTACCGAATTTTTTTCGTCATTATTATTTGCTATTTCAATATCTTCATTATCTTCTATATTTTCATCTTCACTATCTATATCTTCTTCGGATTCATCGCTATCTTCTTCTTCGACCTCTTCTTCTATTTCCTCTTCTTCTTGAAAATCCTTTTCAAAGATTTCTGAAAGCTCAATTCCATCCCATTTTTTTGTTTTATTATTTAATGAACCAGTAAATTCTTCAATAGTAATTTCTAGTGGATTACCTAATCTCTGTTTTATTTGACTCAGATAATCAAAAGTTGCTGCAATTCTTGAAAAAGCACTAAAACAATGAGCTTCAGGAGCTATGTTTTTAGCATCAACCCATCCTTGAATACCATTTGGAGTTATAATTTTAACCCATTTGCAATTATTTGGTAATTGTTTAAATTCACAAATATAAATAGGATCATCTTCGTCTAGATTCCCTTTAATATTGTTTTTTTCTGGAGTTTCTAAAACCTTAACATCATCACTTAAACAAACTCCTCTTGTTAACAAACCTTCAGGAATTTTATCAGAAACAAATTGTTTAAAATCATTATAATAGGAAAAATTATCAAAACCGCCTTGTAAATCTCCACTTATTCCTTCTAATTTATTGTTTTTAAAATGGAAAATTATAGACATTGCTGTTTCGGCATCATTCAAAGTAAAGCTAAAAACGACTTGATGGAATCTATCAAAACCTTTTGCTCCACCATATTTTTTAAAGAATTTTTCTGATTCAAGTCCATGAACTTTGTCACCAACAAAAGAATCAACCATTGAGGGGTCTTTAATATAGATATAATTTGTAGTTCTACCAACAGTATAATCATCAGCTTGACAAGTTATGTGAATTACTGCATCCTTTTTTGCATAACAATCTACACAAGTATTACTCCAAAAACTGTCAGTGTCTTTTGTTCTTTTTAGAATAACTCTTGTCCACTTCTTTGAATCATATTTTTGAGAAGTTTCCGTAGCGAACCCATCAGCTTTATTCATTATATTTTTACAAGCTTTAAAAGCATTAAGATTTTGGTCTTCTTGGCTTTGCCATAATTCTTCTTCATTCCCATTTTTTGATTCTATAAAATAATAGTCGATGCCATTTTTATTTTCAGTGTATCTAGTGTATTTTTGTCCATCTATTGTCATGCTTTCTAATTCTTTTTTTTCTGCGAAAACAGGATTAGATAAACAAAAATAAATACCTAATAGAGATATTCCTATAAAGCATTTTCTTAACATATAAGTTTCCCTTAATAATAATTTAATTTAGAATACTCTAAAATTATAAATCTAATCAACTATTTTATTTTGCTGTAGAAGTTAAATAATTCGTTACATTTTTTATATTAAGTTAATAGTAAATTGTCTTAAAGCCCCTCATTGGAGGCTGTCTAAAAACTAAGAATTTGTTAAAAATTCAGTGT
>CAJOQX010000363.1 GCA_905236865.1 Candidatus Rifleibacteriota bacterium | reverse complement strand
TGCAAATCATCAGGCTTTATAACCTGTTCGCCATCATATATAAAATAGTTGAATACATCAGCAAATATACGATTTTTCTCTATAAACTTTTTGGTTTTATTATCCTTATCACCCATCGGTTTGCTCCTTGTTTTTATTATAACGAGAAATAAGGGGCTTTGCAAGTGAGCCGCAGAAGTAAACAAGTCGAGATTGTGTACAATGTAAAGAACAAATTTAAATTAGTGGTAAGACTATAAATGGGTTTTGTAGCTTTGTTATATATTCAAAGTTACATTAGCCTTTTTCCATAAAACTAAAAAATAATAAAATAAAAAAGTATCGGTGAAGAATTGTGTCTTTCAGCCAATGAAGAAACCACTGGCAAGATGGTTGCTGCATTGAGGAAAGAGGAAAGCAAATCTCCACAGCAGATGATGGGTGCTATTTTAGAGAGCAGAGATAAGAGAAAAAGAGATAAGGGGATTGTTTTCTAAAGCCTCTCCTTGAGGACTATATTAATAAAGATGCTCCCCAAATTAATATTGTGGGAGCTGTCACGAAGTGGCTGAGGAGGCTGCATTGCGAAGCAATGCAGTGACGGAGTGGTGACCTAACCAGGGGAAACCATCTTAGAGCATAGAATTTAGAGCCAAGAGATTAGAGAAAAAGAGAATTGTTTTAGTTACTACTTCTACAAAGTCTCAGTCGTAACCGTCATTATTGTCTGTTTCAAATGCCCTTACTTTTTACGTGCTATACAAGAATCCAAATATTCTTGTAAATTATTAAAGGCTTGAATCATATTTTTACCTTGAAAATAGAATATTGTACCTTGTTCGTTTCCAATTACTAATCTTCCATCAACATTTAAATTTTCAATAACAAAACAATCCTTTGGAAAATCTTTATATAAAGAACGAGCTTCTTTTGTTGCTTCTACAACATTCAGATAACCATTAACATTTAGACCTGTCCATTCTGTAGCGTAGAAACTAACAGCTCCAAAATGTAATAGGTATTCTTTATATTCTTTTGGAAATGTTAATCCTAAATCTTTTTGAGCTTTATTAATTAGATTATCATTACAACCATCTTTTAAAAAATATAAATCACTAATACTTTTAATTTTATTAATTAAATCAGACATTTTGAACCTCACTTCTATTTTTCCAATGTTCTTCCCTAATAGAATCAAATTCATTTCGATCAATTTCACTAGGAGTATTTTCTCCATGCAATATCGGATAATTAGTGGAACTCCTATGCTCATCCTGAGTTAATTCTGCCAATGGACTATCATTATGTTTACCTATATGATGCAATTCAATAGGTTTACCATTTTTATCCAAAGGAGCTAACCCCTGTTTTGCTCTTTCTAAGTTCGTTCTACCAAATTGGTCTTTATAATTCCAATCAATATCAGACTTTATAAGGCATTTACGACCATTAATATCGACTTCAACTAAGCCAGCATTTTTATATATTTCATATTCTTTTATACTTGAAATATTATTAATAATTTCATCAGACCAACCAGTTTCATTTTTTATTTTTTCCTTTTCAGCTTCTGATAAAGAGCAATTAAGTTCGGAAGAATTCTCTTGGAGAATTTTATCATATATAACATTTGGTAACTCTTTACCAGTTAATAAATCTAAATAATCATTATTAGGATTGCATATAGTCTTTAAATTATTATCCTGGATATTATTTCTATTAACTAAATTATCATTATTAGGATTGCATATAGTCTTTAAATTATTATTCTGGATATTATTTCTATTAACTAAATTATCTGAAATAGTCTCGACAGCTTTTTTTTATGACCGATATAGATATTGCCATTATCATTCTCCATTACTATTAACATCAATGTATTTATATAAATTAGTTAAATAATCAAATGAACTATATCCATTAGGTTTATATGCATCCAATAATGCAATGAACAAAGCAAAAATGAAATTACATAATATTTCACTTTTGCTAGGAATCAGACATCTAGCAAAACATTCATCAATTACAAGCTTAACTGCTTTATCAAATTGTTCTGATTTTATAAGACTGTGAATTTCATTTCCTTTTTTGTAAGCTATAGCCATCGCAAATTGCTTTGCTTCAGCATAATATTTCCTTAATTGTGGATATTCTCTTGGAAGCCAATCAGGTAATTTATTTTTTGAATAAATTTCGTTACTGTACATCAAAGTAACTATTTCTTGTAATTTATTTATGTTTAAATTTAAATCAGGTAACAGTAAAGTTTCTAAGCAATTTAAAATTTGTTTAACAAAATCTGGTCCACAATTATTTAAATATTTTTTATTTTTAAAAATATTTACAATAGAATATTGAAACAAATGAGATACCATTTGCTTATTTAGCTTAAGACCTTTTGTTTTCAGTAAATTTGGTATAATTTTATCGACTGATTCTTTCCAAATATCATTCCAAAGGCTTTTTTGATTAATTGGAATAGTAAAAATATTAAAAATAAATTTATCAGCTAATTCTTCTAGTTTTCGTGGACATTCTTTCTCAACTTTTTCAAGATTATCATAAAAATGTGGTGGTCTATTGTCACTTAAATTAATATGAGGATTATTCTTTAGTAACTCTTCGTCTGTATACTTTAATTTAGAATCTTGAGTAAAATTAATTTTAATATGTACTGGTTCATTAAGTAAATCATAATGAATTAATGCATGCCCTTTAGTTAGTCTGTTTATAAAAGCAGACTTTTCTGGCGATAACCCCATACTACCACCAAGTTCAATTGCATCATCACGAGCCCCTAGTCTATGTATTATTTTTAAATTGGTATTCTTAATAGCACCTTCACTTAATCTTAAAGGCAATTGGTCAACTATCATCATACCTAAGCCGTAGGCTCTAACTTCAGACATAATATTTTCAAAAAATTCTACTGTCTGATGAGAAGTATTATTTCCAATTAGTGAGTTATTTTTCCCTTCATTACGTCGGAATATTCGATGTGCTTCTTCTACGACCAACAAGCTTTCTAATTTATCGGAATTACCTTTTTGTTCTAAATATTTATATATTCTAATAAGTAATAAACCCATTAAAAAAGCTTTGGTTTCATCTGAACCAACTTTTTTCAACTCAATTACTGTATGATTTGAAAGAAGGTCTTTTACTGAGAAATTGCTTTCATTGTTAAACAGTGCCCCACGTGGACCTATTCTCAAAGAATTTATTCTAGTTAGCAAAGCACTTTTAATATTACAACCATAATCTCCTTGAAATTGTTGTTCTTCAATTATTTTTGCTAAAGCATCATAAAAAGAATCCATTGTTGGAACTTTATTGTCTTGGGGTGAATCTCCAGAAACAACGTCCCATCCAGAGTTCTTATAAGCTCTAACTAGACCTTGTTCTACTAAGGCAGCCATTGGTCCTTCCATTGGAAATGCCCCATTTAAAACAGCAGCCAAAGAATCAATATGGCCATGCAGAGTTTCGCCTTCAGGCAATTCAAAAGGATTAATATGTAATGGAACTAGTTTTTCGTCACCAGCAGTATAAACTTTTATTGGTTCATTATTGATTTTTAAGTTTCTATACTCACTCTTAGCAGGTTCAATTATCAGAAAAGGCAAATTACATTTTCTCAAAATTTCTCGAATTGTAGTGCTTTTTCCCATTCCTGTGAGGCCACAAACCAAAGTATGGGTATTCAAACTTTCTTTAGATAAATAAAACTTATTTTGTAATAATATCTCTCTATCACAAATATTGCCTATTTCTATATTAGCATTCTCATTATTTATAATGTTAACCCCAAAGCGAGGAGTTTCTTGAACTTGTATTCCTGGAAAATTTTCATCAGGTAAACTCATCAATGCAGAAAATTCAGAACTAGTTAATTTTGTGCTTAAATTTTCACAGAAGTTAGTAGTATTTATTCTTGGTATACCAAGTAATAAGTTTTCTAAATCTGATAATCTATTTTTTAATCTAATAAATCTAAAAGGTTCAAAAACATCAAAATGAGAGGTTAAAGCTGTTTTGAAAAGAGATGAAGCCAATTCTAAGGTTTCTGAGTCCTTTGTAAGCAAAAGAGTAGTTGCTTCCCATAAACCTTCAGACAAACTGCTTTCAAGTCTTTCACTTTTTTCCATTAGTGCTTCTTCATAGGCTGCTGCAAATTGATTTACTCTTTCTAACGAATCAGAATGAGACTTGTTTTTATTTATACTATAAGAATAATTTAATCCTGTAGAAGAACCAGATGCATTTCCATTAGATCTAGATCTTGCATAGGAAAGACCTAGGCTAATTAATTTTATTGGAATAGAAAGGCTAACACCAAAAGTATTGGTTATCATCTCCATAACCGAGGAGAAACTACTAAAAGAACCACCAAAAGTATGAGTTGTTCCTTCTCCAAATTGTTTAGTTAAATTTTGTTTTATTAATTCATGATTTTTACTGATTTCTTCTTTAACGCTATTCAGTTCTTTTTGTATTTCATCGTATTCTAGAGGATTACCTGCAATTATTAAGCTAAAACTTTTCCCTCGTAATCCTCTTAACAATAGGTTCATAGAATAGAGTTGTTCATGCTCATTGTTTGTATAAGCTGGAATACCTGTAAATACGCCAGCATACTTACAACCTTCATATATGTTTTTTCTTGTTATTTCTTCCCCAAACAAAACTCCAGGGAAAGAAGCTTCTATCTGTTTTTTAGATGTTTCTTTATTATAATTAGAAATGTATAACTGAATTTTTAATGAATCACCTTTTATTAAAAAAGCTACAGATTGTTTACAATTATACATAGTAACAATCCAAGATCTCATGGATTTCATTAGTTCTAAAATCAGTTTTTCATGAGGTGTAAATTCTGAGTAATAAATAGATTTAATGAGTATAAAAGAGTTTTCTACCATTCC
>CAJOQX010000362.1 GCA_905236865.1 Candidatus Rifleibacteriota bacterium | reverse complement strand
CACGAAGAATTTTATTGGCGGCAACACCGCCAGCCATAGCTAGAACTTTTGGCTTTCTTTCTTTCAACGCAAGTTCGACTTTTTCGGCAAGAGTTTCAGCAACAGTGTATTGAAGGCTTGCACATAAATCAGGCATATTCAAATTATCGCCTTCTTTTTCCATAATACGCATAACAGCAGTTTTCAAACCACTGAAACTAAATACAAAGCCTTTCCCAGACATTGGTTTTGGAAGTTTGTAAGCTTTGTAATCGCCAACTTCGGCGGTTTTTTGAATGATAGGACCGCCAGGATAGCCTAATCCTAAATGTCTCGACACTTTGTCATAAAGTTCGCCAGGTGCATCATCTAGGGTATGGGCAAGTTCTTCAAAATCACGAGGACCTGTTGCATAAACAAGATTAGAGTGACCTCCTGAAACAATAAGCCCCAAGAATGGGTATTCTGGCAACTGTTCAGCTGTTAAAAATGAAGCTGTTAAGTGAGCTTCAATATGATTGACTGGAATTAATGGAACTTTCAAATACCAAGCAAGAGCCTTTGCCGTAGTCAAACCAACGAGCAAAGGTCCTAACAAGCCAGGGCCTGCTGTTACAGCAATTTGTTCAATATCTGACAGTTTCTTATTTGCAACTGTTAAAGCTTCATTCAAAAGAGGTAAAATAGCTTCAAGATGTTTGCGAGATGCAACTTCTGGAACAACACCACCGAAACGTTTATGAATTTCTATTTGGGAGGAAACAAGACTTGCTAAAACTTTTGTGCCGTTTTCTACGAGAGCAATTGAAGTATCGTCACAAGAAGATTCTATTCCTAATGTAATCATTTGTCGCCTCCTTTAAAGTTGCGTTCTGCCTGCGAAGGAATAATATAAAGTGGCAAAACTTTCAATACTTCGTCTAATCCTGTTTTTGCGGTTTTAGATTTTTCTAAAATTAATTTGTGTAGAGCTTCAGGTGTTGGGTCTAGGCGTTCAACCGAATCGTTGCTCCAACGGATGCCGAAGGTTTTTATCTCAGATGTAATGGCTTTTTTATCTATTAATACAGGATCAGTAACCGATATTCGATTCTGGATTGCCATGCCTCTTTCAGAGGCTCGCAATGACGAATCACTACAATCTTTATTACTAATTTTACATTTTACTTCAAAGGCTTTGTCAATTAATGTTGGCATAACGAATCTAGCTTCACCTTCAAAGCCTTTATCGGTAAGTGTTTGCAATGACCATTCAAATAAGTCTATTCCTATTAGCGGCTTATCCAATAACATTGCTAATGCTCTTAAAAAGCCGTCTGCTACTCTAAGACCTGTTAAACTGCCAGGACCTGTGCAAACAACCAAATGGGTCAAATCTTCTTTTTTCCAAGAGGCTTCTGCAAGCACTTTATCACAAATATCAGTGATTTTAGCTGCAAAATCACGATTTGTATCAATTGATTTTGCTGTGAAACTTTCTTCGGTGCCTGTTTGAATATGTGTTATGTTTTCTGATGCGTCTAAAAAAAGGTATTTCATTCTTCAACACTTTCCCAATGCCAGCTAATTATGCGTTGTTCGTCATTATCGCTTACGCTCTTTCTTTTAATTTCAACAGAAAGATGTGGAAGCTTAGAAAGCTCATAAACTCGTTCAGCCCACTCAATCAGACAGGGCTGTTTTGAATCTAGTATGTCAAAAAGACCTATATCAACAACTTCTTCCAAGCAATTCAGTCTGTAAAGGTCTAAGTGAAACATACTTTTATGCCCCTGCCTATACTCGTTCATCAAAGTATAAGAAGGGCTAGAAACGGTGCTGTTAATTCCCAATCCTGCTGCAAAGCCTCTTGCAAAAACGGTTTTACCAGCACCTAATTCCCCTTTGAGCAAAACTAGGTGGTTTGGGTATTCTTTCGCAAGTTTGGCAGCAACAGCCATGGTTTCATCTTCAGATGAAGCTATAAATATATTGTTTTCCATTAGTCTCTAAGTTCTGTTGCAAGAACAATATCTCTATTAATACAGCCCAAGCAGTCTAACATCTTGTCACGTAAACCTGGGTCTTGTGGAAGAGCGTCACGAATCTGTCTAAGCAAGTCAATAACTTGTCTGAACGACCTTATAATATCACCTTCTGGAACATCTGTCTTTTTCATCATTTCTTCAAAAGGCTCACCATGACTCCAATCCAACATCAAATTGCAGATTTTGGTTTCGAGAGGTTTAATAAAGGTGTGCTGTCTTGCCAAGCTATTGACGAACCCTTTAGCACTCTTTAGCTTTTCAGGTAGTTTATTTGATGAAGCGTTCTGCTGCTCTCCATTGCTCGGACCTCTTCGTCTGTATTCATAAACAAGAGCCAAACAGAGAGCGTTTATTTCGTGAACATCCATTTCATGGAAATAGCCATGAAAATATAGTTCAGTGACGGTTATTTCTTCTGTATGAATTTTGCTTGCCAGTTCACCACGTGGAAGCAAGCCCTTATCATCAACATAGCCTAACCGACGCATTATTTCAAGCTTTTGTTCATAAATTGGAAGCTGTAATTCGCCCTGTTCTTCGAGCAATTCACGCCAATAATCAAGTTTCTTTTGAACTTTGCCAGCCTGATAATAGTTGCTAACGCATCTATGGCGACTCTTGCACTTTCCGCAAATAAACTCTTCTTGTTCTTGTTTAAGTAAAGCATTGCTTTCAGCAAACTGCTTTTCAATTTCCATTTGGGCAAATCGGTTTCTTTTGCCTCTCATTCCAAAGCGAATTTGTTCCAACTGTCGATTCATAACATCTAGGCGTTGCTGTTTCTTTTTGTGGAACTGAATAAACTGCTCAAAATCGTCTTTCTTTTCTGTGCAACGATGTTCAACCAATTCAAGTTCAGCTCTATATTTTGCAACTTTATCTGTCAATTCTGGCAAATTTTTATTAGCTTGGAACTGTGCAAAGTTACGTTTCAAAATCATTCTGACTTCTTCAGTTTTATGACCTGCATAAAGGTTCAAAACAGAGTTAAAAGAAAGGTCAAATCGGCTTTCGAGAGGTTCAATATCGCCATAAACCAAATCTTGAAGCTGATCTATGTCTAAATCTCGTGGAATATGCGGAACAATTACCCAGCCTGTAGGGTCAATACCTCTACGACCAGCACGACCAGAGATTTGAGTGAATTCCAACGACTTCATTTGTCGGAAAGTTCTACCGTCAAATTTTTTGAGAGCATCATAAGCAACGCTTCTTGCTGGCATATTAATGCCTACCGCAAAAGTTTCAGTAACAAACAAGACTTTGACAATTCGTTTTGCAAAGAGTATTTCTACTAATTCTTTCAATTGTGGAAGAAGGCCTGCGTGGTGTCTACCAACACCCCTCATTAGTTCTTCTTTTAACTCTTGTGCAGTTTCTAGGTTCTGCAAAGAGTATTTTTCAATACAGCTATCGCACATTTCTTCGATATAAGCTTTTTCTTCTGCTGTGGTAAAATTCATTTTTTTCGCCACATCTCTAGAAAACTTATCTGCTAAGGCTCTTGAAAAGACAAAGTAGAGCAAAGGAAGTTTGTCTTGAGTTTTTAGCAGTTTGATTATATCGAAATGCCTAAACTCGTCTTCGTTCTTTTTGCCTTTAGCTCCACGAAGCAATCTAGGATTATCAGCTCCCCCACGAACTTTCTTTTTTAATTCCTTAAAATCTAAAAGTTTTTTCTGATAGTAGAATTGGAAAGTAAGAGGAACCGCACGATGATTGTGGCTAATTACCTTAACATGGTGGTCTATAACAGATTCTATCCAGTGTGCGAGTTCATCACAGTTAGGAATTGTAGCTGACAAACAAAGAAATCTAACAGTTTTAGGAGAGAAAATAATAGATTCTTCCCAAACAGTACCTCTTTCGACATCGCCCAAATAGTGAATTTCATCGAAGATGACATAAGACACGTCTGCAACCGCCTGTGGGTCTTCAATACACATATTGCGGTAGACCTCAGTAGTAACGATTAATGCTTGTGCATCACGATTTATTACTACATCACCAGTTAAAATACCAACTTTGTCGCCATAGAGTTTAGAAAAGTCTCTATATTTCTGGTTGGAAAGAGCCTTTATTGGTGAAGTGTAAATTATTCGCTTATCCGTTTGCAAGACTTTTTCAATCAAGTATTCTGCAACCAAAGTTTTACCAGAACCTGTAGGGGCGGAAAGCACTAATGAATGACCATTTTCAAGTTCTGTAATAGCCTGAATCTGATAAGAATCAAGAGTGTAATCACGATATTTTACGTTTAATTCCATGTCTTATGCTTCATTATCCTTGTAAGATATTAATGAAATTCTTGAGAATTTCGTTTTTATATATAGTAGTTGGTTTTTAAGGTTTTTATTGTTTTATCGCAATCAAATGAGCTAACTAATATTATTAATATTCGATAGATTAATTAGAATATTAAAACAATAAAAACAACAATTACCAAAAACCATAACAACATATTTGGATTAGCATAGTTAATAACAATTATTATGATTTATCCATATTGTTGTTAAAATAACTACTAGTATACATTATACTATCGTTGAAAAGATTTTTGTAGATGATAAATAAAAAAATTAGTAAAAAAAAACCTCCATCAAGGAGGTTTTTTTTAATTCATATAATATTGAAGATTCTCACTTCGCCGCGGATTTCTTAACTTATCTAAGGCTTGAGCTTCTATTTGTCGTACCCTCTCTCTCGTGACACCTAGTAATTTACCTATTTCTTCTAATGTGTATGACTTGGTATCATTTAAGCCAAACCTATGATTAACAACGATTCTTTCTTTATCAGTTAGACACCTCATTGCTTCATCAAGTTCTTCATCCAGTGCTTTCTTCTCAGCTTCTGCTAATGGGTCATATTCTGTATCTGTTATTACATCTCTTAAGAATAAATCTTCATCTGAATCTACAGGAGTTGAATCCATAGAAATAACGTTTGGGATATCCCTGATAAAACGCTGTAAATCAGATGGTTTCATCATTGCACTGTCAGCTAATTCTTCCAATGTAGGTTTCCTGTTTAGTTTTTTTGTCAAACTTTCTTCTATCTTTTTTAAACGAAGGCTTGTATGCACCTTGTTTAAAGGAAGTCTAATAGGATTAGAATGGCTAGAAACTACTTGTATCATAGCTTGTCTTATCCACCACACAGCATAAGAAATAAATCTAACATTTTTTGCACAGTCAAATCTTTGAGCTGCACGCATTAAACCAAGATTTCCTACTGCGATTAATTCTTCAAAAGGAACTTCATTTATATGTTTATATCTTTTTGCAACAGCTACAACAAACCTTAGATTTGCTAATATTAGTCGTTGTTTTGCTCTTTCATTACCTGCTTTTACCTGATTAAGAAGAATAGCTTCTTCATCTCTTGTAATAGGAGGATGTTTTTTTAAATCCTTAAAATAATTTTTAAGGAGTTGGTTTTCGTTTTCTTTTTCTCGATTATGACTAGAATTTACCATTCTGGTTCTCCCTTGGATTCCTCATGCCAGAGCGTACACTCTGCGTATACTATATCCTTGGTTATTATCGGCATTTTTTTTTAAAAGTTTAATTATTTTTTTGACTAATTTTTTAAATTAAATTCATTGCTGTAATAAAAAAACACCCCAAATTTCTGTCTTAAATTTGGAGTGCATCTCATTAAAAATGAGTAAACTATATTAGATAAAAAACAAATAACTAGAATTCTTAAAGAAAAAGGTCTTAAATTAGTATTCTATGCCAGGTCTAGCTGCTACACCTTTATCAAAATAATGCTTAACCTTAGTCATTGATGTTACCAAATCGCATTTATCTAGTATATCAGTATCTTCACAACGACCTGTTAAAACCAACTCTATATCTTTTGGCGTTTCTTTTATTAATTTTATAATCAATTCTTTATCAAGTAATCCATAAGTAACAGAACTTAAAGCTTCATCAAGTACAACCAAGTCATATTTTGAACTTTCTATTTTTTCTTTTGCTAAATTATAACCTCTTAAAGCTTCTTTTTTGTCTCCATCTATAACACCAAATCTGAATTTACCATTTTTATCCATTCTTTCTAAACCTGTAACATGATATTCTATTCCAAGTTTATCTAAAGAAACAAGCTCGTTATGCTTATAGCTTTCACTGCCTTTATCGAAAAAAATTATCGCAACTTTTTTTCCGCTACCAAAAGCTCTAACCAATAGACCAATTGAACAAGTTGTTTTTCCTTTTCCATTACCAATATAAGCTTGAATCATAATTTCTCCATTAAAAGATTAAAATGTAATATCAAATTCAGAACCAAATAAAGGGTCTTCTCCCATTCCAGGAGTAGTTTGCGGTTTCGGCGTATCAGTAGAGGCAGTAGTTCCACCTATACTTATAGGTGAATCTTTTGTAGAACCAGAAGGTTTTATAGGCTGCTGTTTAATTTGAGGCTGAACTTGTTGCTGATTAACAACAGGTTGAGGTTTTGAACTGATTGGTTGACTTGGCTGAACTCTAGGTTTAATAGAATAGTCTGTTTTGGGTCTATTATTTTGAGTTGGAACATATACAATTTTAACAGGACTAACTGATGATTGTTTATTTGTTTCTCTAACCTCTTCTTTAGATTCTTTTTTATCTGAAGAATCTTTTTGGTCTTTCTTTTCAATAAGATCATCATAAGTAGCTAGTTGAATTACAGGTTCTTCAGGAGGCTGGTCAGCTAGCACATATTCAAAAGGTCGATTTCGTTTGCTACTCATATCCCATAAAGCATATATAGGCTTCCATTCATATTTCTTTTTACCTTTTTTTACCTTTTTAAAAATAAAAACATCGCAAGGTTTTACATAAGGGAAAATTGCTATTTTTGCAGGTCTGCCCCCCTGTGTATATTTTTTTATATCTTCAGCAAAATCAATTAAAACTTGAAGACAACCCTCTTTATATACTAAGCTTTCAAAATAAACATCAGACAAATCTCTTCTTGAATATCCTGGAAGCCAAACGAAAACCATAAATTTTTCAAAATCAATATGAGGTATTTTTTCATCTATATTGGCTTTTTCCCAAAATTTTTTCATATTAATCATATCTTTAATGAAAAAATATGGTCTGTCAGACTCATACAAACAATTTTTAGAATACCACTCTGTATAAATATCTAATTCTTTTGTTTGAGCAAATAAGTTTGAGCTATAAAACAAAAGAAAAAATATAAATAAAAATAATAAATATTTATTTCGCATTGGGTTATAATAACACATTTTTAATAAACATATTGAAAAAAGTTTAAAGCCAATTATTTATCAAATTATCATCTAATTCACAAAACATTTTATAAAATTTTTCTTTAGTCTGTTTTACTATTTCATTAGCTATATCAGTATTATATGAATGAGCAACATTATTTCTAGCTTGCAAGGCTTCTAACCATAATTCTTCATTATTAATCATTGAACAAGAAAAAGCTATTTTTAAAATTTGCTTAGGGGAACCAGTTGTGGCTTCTTTATATCCATGATTTTCTAATATTTCTTTCATAACTTTCAATGATTGTTCAAAGCATAATTCAAATAGACCGACCAAACCTGTTAATTCTACTACACCATAAGGAGGTTCATAAGAAAATATATCTTTTAAATTATTTAAAGATTTTTTAAAGTTTTCATACTTTTTCATAAAGCAAAAATCCTTCTTTTAATATCGAATCTTTCAGTTCGATTTGGACAGAATATTTAAAATCAACTACATCAAACATTAATAAAGTATTTGTTTCTTCATCAATATCTGTAACAAAAGAAGCCCCATTTCCTCCCCATACCGCCAAATCTATATCACTACGAGGACTAAAGTCACCTCTTGCCCTTGAACCAAATAGCACTAATTTATCTATGTTGTTTTTTTTAGCAAAAAAAATGATTTCTCTTTGTAGCTTTTCACTTAATCCAGAGTTTTCTGCAATATTAATTATCATTAATTATTTAGAAGAAGTATACAAATATTGAGCAGTTATCCATTCTTGTCCGTGGTTGTACCCATATTTTTCATATAGACTCAAAATATAAAGCCTCATTTTGTTATACCAAGAGTTAGCTTTATCGCCACCATAAACTTTTTCAAGAGCTTTTATAATTGGCTGTTTATTGAATGTAAATTTTCTGAACCATTTATCGGCAGTTTGTTTATAATGCATTCCGCTGATTTCCCATAAATCTACCAAGTGTAAATCTGGTTTTGTTAGCATTAAATTATTTACTGATGGAATTATAAAGTCTTCAATAACATTATTGCCTGGCATAGCATCAAAACCAGTCGAATCTTCATAAAATGCTGTAGATGAATGAACACGAGCAGTTAAGAAAAATAAACCATCTTTATTCAATAAGTTTTTGATCTTTCTTTCCCAATTTGGAACAGACGCAATTAAATCAAATCTTTCTAAGCAAACTATTCTATCATAAGTTTCTTTTTCATAAGATAATTCTTTAAATTCTTGGCTAGTAAAGCTTAAATTAGTCAAATTAAGTTCTTCTGCTTTTTTCTTCAAATTTACAAGCATTTTAGGAGAAGTTGTTAATGCTGTTATTTTACAAGTCGGATATTTATTAGCTAACCAAAAAGAAAAAGCTCCAGCTCCACAACCCAATTCTAACACATTCATGCCATCTCTAATTCTTGCTCGTTCTGAAGCTAACCATAATGCAGTATCTTCAGCTTCGTCTAAATCTTCTGCACCAGTCGAAAAATAGCCACAAGTTAGACTCAGATTTTTCCCTAAAAAGAAATCATAAAAAGATAATGGAAAATCAATAGAGTTATGTTCGGTAAAATAATATTTTCTTATTTCAGCACCAGAAAGTAAATCTGAACGAATCTGTCTGAAAACAGAATTCCTTGCTTCGATATTATCTAATTTTGCCCTTTTAATTGTTCTATAACAAAGATATTTCATCCAAAGTTTCGTAATTCTATCTGGAATAAAGCCTGTTTCAAGTATTTTGTATATTATTTTAGAGGTTAAACCCATTTTTTTTCTCCTTATTGTCATTGTAATATAAGTATATTTTTAAAATCAAGAGTAAAGTAAAATTATTGTTTATCAATAAACTTTTTGATAAAATATAAAAAAAATTTTAAAGTTGAGAAAACTTATGAAAAAAATAATGTTGATTTTTGGAACTAGACCAGAAGCAATCAAAATGTGTCCTGTAGTAAAAGAATTAAAAACAAGATCAAACTTTAAAACAATAGTTTGTGTGACAGGTCAACACCGTGAAATGCTTGATCAAGTATTAGAAACCTTTGAAATAGAGCCTAATTATGATTTGTCTATAATGCAAAAAAATCAAACTTTATTTGATATAACAACAAATATTCTCAACAAAATAAAAAATGTTTTAGAAAAAGAAAAGCCTGATATAGTATTGGTTCATGGTGATACTTCAACAACTTTTGTTACGGCTCTTGCTTGTTTTTATTTACAAATTCCTGTTGGTCACGTTGAAGCTGGTTTAAGAACTTACGATATTTTTGCCCCTTACCCTGAAGAATTTAACCGACAAGCAGTAGGAATAATTTCGCAATTCAACTTTGCTCCTACTGAAAAAGCAAAACAAAACCTTCTAAATGAAGGGAAAAACCCAAAATCTATTTATGTAACAGGTAATACCGTTATTGATGCTTTAAAAACCACAGTTCACAAAGACTACTCTCACCCAGAACTTGATTGGGCAAAAGATAGCAAGTTAATCTTTATTACAGCTCATCGACGTGAAAATCTTGGAAAACCGATGCACAATATGTTTAGAGCAATAAGACGAGTTATGAACGAATTTGGTGATTTAAAAGCTCTTTACCCTATTCACATGAATCCAATCGTTAGACAAGCAGCCGATGAAGAATTAGGAAATTTTGATAGAATCCACATTATAGACCCAATAGAAGTTTTCGATTGCCATAACATTATGGCTCGCTCTTTCCTAATACTTACAGATTCTGGCGGAATTCAAGAAGAAGCTCCATCTTTAGGCAAACCCGTTCTTGTAATGCGTGATAAAACAGAACGTCCTGAAGGTATAAATGCTGGAACTCTTAGATTAGTTGGAACAAATGAAGATACTATATACAATAACTTTAAAGAATTACTAACAGATCATATTGCTTACGAAAGAATGTCAAAAGCAAGTAATCCTTATGGCGACGGTCACGCTTCAGAAAGAATAGCTAATATATTAACTGAAAATCTTTGATTTATGAAAAATAAAGATATTCTGCACGATAGATATGACTTTACAGAAGATGATAAAGCTATAATTGATATTTCTTTAGAAAGTCTTAATGACCTTTTTAACTCTTTTGACAAAAAAACTACTTTATATAAACGAGAACTTGACCAAGACTTTGAAGATTATCTTCTAGCCTCTGTAAAAGAACTCGACGGTCATGATTTTGTTGTTAAACTTGAAATCGAAAACAATAATGACAAAACAAGTGAAGAATTAATACGTAGAGCTATTAAAAATCATTTTCGTTTTTTATATTGGAAAGAGCGAAAAAAAGTTTCAAAACTTATCATAAAATTTATACTTCTTTTACTTCTTGGTATTGCTTTAATGGCTTTCTATTATGAGAATAGTAAATATATTAAGAATTTCGATTCAATTCCTATGTATTCTAAAATTATTTTTGAGGGAATAGACATAGCAGGATGGGTTGCTTTTTGGGAAGCTTTTTCATGTCTTATATTTGATTTTATCCCTATTAAAAACAACAGAATGCTTTATGAAAAAATAAGTAAATCAGGAATCCAAATTGGAAATTTATATAATTAAAAAAGTATATGATTTGCAACAGCTCCCACAACAGCTTTTTTAAGCTTATGAGGGAGCTGTTTTAATTTTCAATTCTTAATTATCTTATTGCACGGGCTTCCATATAGAAACGCTTTTCATTAGCTTCGCCCATAGAGAAAGTCTTACGTGGTAAAGCACCGTCTTTTATAATTGTTTCAAAGAATGTACTCTTGTCTATAGCTGGTAGGAAAATTCCAATATTACCTTTTTCTGAACCCTGCTTGTCAGTAACATCTGCACCATGAATGTAACCAATATTGTATTTTTGTTTTACCAGTTCATCAATAACCTTTTGAAGTGTGCCAGCAGCAATATTAGCAGCGGGTTTCTTAAGAGTTACAACAGCGTGTTTACCAGCAACACAGTAGCCAAATCTCTGTTCGCTCTGGTCTTTAATCTTGTCAACAATGCAATTCCTACAGCCAACTTCTTCTATTGAAACTGATTCTGCATTCTTCTTTAGTTCATTCAGGAATACTTCTTCTGGAACATTGAAGAAAACACGGTGAATTGGTTCAAATACAAGTCCTGGGTCGAAAATGTTTTCTAATTCAACAAGACAGAATCTTGCAGGATGATTCTTCTGCTGTTCTGGTGTTAAAGTAGCTTTAATGTCTTCCCAACAACTCTTGGCTGTAGCAAAGCTGTGATTACCATCGCCCATAGCAAAAAGTAAAGGATTAGATTTATCAAGAGCATTATAAATAGCTTCAAAAGCCTTGCAGATGTTTTCCTTATCTTCATCAGAATTAACAAGCCAAGCTTCTAGATGACCGCCATTCTTCATAAGTTCTACATCATATACAGATTTAAGACTGTCTTTCTTAGCAGCTAAAGGTTCGATTACGGATCGTTTTTCGTCAGAAATCAATACCATAATATGAGGAATTTCTAATGGTGCATCTTTTCTTATTTTCTTTCTCGGTGGTATTCTAGAAAGAATTGTGCCTTCAGTGGCTCTAATTAAAGTCTTTGAGCCTTTTTCCCAGCTATATCTGTCAAGATCCAAAGCAGCCATAAGACCCCATCTTGCTACGCCACTACAAGTTCTGCGAAGCAAAAAGAAAGATTCTTTATATGTATCAAACAACTTAGCATCAACATACTTTTTCATAGAAGAGTTAATGTTTGCTATACGTTGATCGCCATCGTTATCTTCAAGATAACATTCAGGGAATATAAGTCTAAGAGTAGATGGAGCGTCACCAACTATTTTTGATGCTGATTCCCAGTATTCTTTTTCTGATTCATATTGGTCACAAGCAACTACTGCCCATTTTGAAAGATCGGTTCCCTTCTTTGGAAGCATAATATCTGCTGCTTTTATTCCAATAGCTTCTAAACGTGAATTAATGTCTGACATAAAATCTACACCTTTCCTTTATAATGTTTTGGAACAATTGTAACTATAATAAAGCTTTTATTGCAATTGGTTTTAAAAAGTTTACACTTCTTTTGTTTTTATTGCAATCTTGCTTAGCTTAATTTAACAATAACTACAATAAAAACCAACAACAATAACTACAATAATTTTATTTCATTAATACTATTGAATCAATATATTTTTTTTAAATATCATTTTTTATAATAAAAATTGAACATTGAAAAATAATAGTAAAAAAATGTAGTTGATTAATGATTTTTAGTTTTTTATCAATTTTAATAATATTTGATTTTTTTTATTTTTTTTATTTATTCTCTTGCATAAACATACAAATTACATTAAATTATTGTTGATAAAAAATAATGAAGAAAATGGTTTTCTCAAATGGTAAATAATTTATCTTTCGATAATGTTGCAAAGAATCTTTTGATTTTTTTGAAAAATCAAGTGCCTTTGCTCGAAAGCAAAGACAATAAAGAAGATGTTTTAAAACAAATACAGATTATTTCTTTTACTCTAAGAGCGACTATCGTTCAGCTTGAAGGTGCTTCGCCTTCTACTTCTGTTTCTGAAAATAGCAATAATGCTGAGCTATTAAAACAGATTGAAACCCTAAAAAAACAGAATTTACAGATTGAAGAACTTTTAAATATAGAAAAAAATAATAGTCGTGAACTCCGAGAAAAATATATTCGTAATTCATTAGATGATTTAAATGAGGAAGAAAAATCCAATTTTGAAGATTTTTTCCACAAGCAATTAATTGAGAATGACCAGCTTCGCAAAGATAACCAAAAGTTAAAAAATGAATCCGAACGATATAAAATCGAATATGAAAAATATAGAGAAGAACACGATAAGTTAAAGTTAAAGATAGAAAATGATTCTCTTCTACCAAAAGTTGACGAGAGTGTTGTTATTAATTTAAAAGCTGAATTAAATGATTTAGAAAATAGCCTTAATGAATCAGAAGCAAATGTTTCTAACCTTAAACAAGCTCTTCAAAACAAAGAAATCGAACTTAACAAATCAAAAGAAGCAATATTAGATGCTATTAACCATGAAAAGAAAGAAGTTGACAAATATAGAGCTAAAATCGAAAGTTTAGAATCTGTTAAGTCAGAAAATGATTCTTTGAAAAAACAAGTCAGTGATTTACAAAACGATTTGTTATTACTTCCAAGTAAAGAAGAATTTCAAAACAATATGATTTCAATGACTACTAAACTTAAGTTTTTAGAAGAATCTTTGTTTAATAGTCAAACAGAACTAAAAAAAGCCCAAGATTTGCTTAGTGATGAAAGCAAAAATGGTTTAATAAAAGAAAAAGAAGTTTTGGAACAAAAAATTTCTAGCCTAGAACTAACCATACGAAATCTTGTTACAGCAAAAGAAACTGAAGCAACAAATGTCAAAAACTCTTTCATGTTTAATCCAGATGAATGTATTTTCTTATTTGAAACCCTTACAGCAACTGTTAGACGTTTAAAAGAAAGCATAGAAAATAAAGATATTTATCTTAGATCGAAAGAATCCATCACTATCCTAGAAAAGAATAAATCTATTGCTAAGATTCAAACAATTGGTTATAAATTAGATTCTAGATTGCATAAAGTAACTAAAGCATTTATTGCTGATTTCTTACCAGATGAAACGATTATATACGAAGAAGCACCTGGTTTTGTTTCTGGCAATAAGCTTATTCAAAAAGCTGTAGTTTGGATATCTAAATCTGAATTTGTTTGTTCTGAATGTGGAAAAGTTAGTAAACCTTATGAATTATTCTGTCCTCAATGCGGTTACGAACTCACTGCTGCTGATGGAACAACAAAACGCGATATGCCAGCCTATCCAACCTCATTAGAAGTTAATCTTCCTTTGTTAGATGAAATGATGAGACAAGGAAATGTTAAAGCTTCAACTCAAATTATGTCTATTATTTCCAAAATCTCACCTAATGACCCTGAAGTAGTTAAGAAAAAAGCCATTCTTAGCAGAATAGATTCTAATTTTTCTATATATCCAACTTATTAATTAAAAATACAAAAAGGTTAAAGATATGGGTAATTTAGATAAATCTAATGCAACAGAAGTTATAGAACAAATAGAAGAGCCTAATTCTATTGTAGATAAGATAGAAAATTTTATTGATTGGAATCTTGTTTCAATAGTTTCTATATGGTTATTTCTTTCTTTTACATTTTTCTTTATTTTTGTCCATTAATTTTTCACTTAAAAATATTGTGATTATTTAACAGTAATGTTGACAATTGTCGCAAACAAAAAGTGTAGAGTAAAAAACTCTACACTTTTTGTTTTATCAGTCTCTTTCATCTAATAAATAAAGAGTAACAGGTTGAGTTCCAGTTGTGATACTTATAGTAGTGTCACCATTGCCTGACGAAGTTTTGTAAAAGAATCTTATAGAATTATCAAAGGGCATATCACTTAAAGTAATCGGATTAGTAGCATCTTCTACTTTATAACCAGGCAAAGAAAAGTTACTTCCATCGTTACATCTATGAATACCTTTTAAATTAATTCCATTTATTGAATATGATTTTGGGTCTGTCGATTCATAATCGTTTATAAACAAACTGATAGCATATTTAGCAATCGTATCTTTAAAGGGTTCATTGGAAATAGCCATTATATTGGATACCCCACTTAAAGCTTGTCCATTTCCATTTACTAATGAACGAGTAATATTAAAAGTACTATTATAACGACCTTCAAAAGTGAAATAGTGCATAAACAGATATACTTGTCCATAATTATTTGCAGTATTTGGACTTCTACTCCACTCAGTAAGAGATAATTTTTTGTTGTTATCCATAGAAGCTTTTACTGAATTTAATGTTGATCTATCTCCTTGTGGTACACTATAACCACAAACTTCTTCAGAAAACATTGATAAGCCTTCATTTATCCAAGTATCTTCATTAACCCTAGTTGCATCATAAGCCAACGTTTTATTCTTTTGATAATAATTAATCATGTGCTGAAATTCGTGAGCAATCGTACCATATAGATTTGAACCACTTATATTGTAATCCATATATAGAAATTTACCTTCGTTACTATATATATAAGAGCCAGAATTTCTATTCTCATATAAATCTATAGCCCAAAAATAACCAATAGTATTTTTATCTATATCTAATAAAACTATGGACATCCTTGAATCTCCATCTACACCAACTGGAGGTTCATCACCAAATGTCAAATTTACCGTAGGTTTAATTTCATTTTCAAATTTATTTAAAACCTCCGTAGCTTTGGCAAGTTTTGCATCATCAGAGTCTTCTAATGCTTCATCTACGTATATAGCCGTTTTATCTGTCATTTTAACTAATTTTGCTTGTATATTAAAATACCTACCATCCCCCGAAATATGAAAAGTCCTTATATCACCAACTTCTTTTCTTGCAACAGAAGCCCTCAAAGAACTTTTAGGAGAATCTATTGGTTTATCCATCAGTTCAGCTTCTTGCAATCTGAATTTATAAGTCGGATCATTAGTATTATATAATATAGATTTTCCGCTTGGAGCAACAGAATCCCCATCAGCTATAGCAATAACATAAGATTTCTTTCTATAAGCTAAATCAGGAACACTAATTGAAACAGTAGTATTAGCAGCAACTTTTCTCGGAAAAGCAACGGAATGATAACCATCAGGAACTTTTATTGACGAAGGAACATCGAATTTTAATTCCTTACCATTTTCAATTTTATTTCCTGTAGCATCTTCTAAGATATTTTCTATCAAAGTAAACTTGTTATAACTACCTGGAAGCCAACCACCATCTGGTTTAAACTCCGCAACAGTATTACCTTCGCTCCAACTCCAATTCCCTGCAACTTCTGGTGAAAAACAAAATGCTTCATCAGCTTTTGAAATATTATTTATATATTCACTAAAAACTATTTTTAAAGAAGTTGAATTAGAGGTTGGAACTCTAATAGAAACTACAGATGGTTTAGAGTCAGGAATTTTTTCTGTGGTAAATGACCATAATTCTGATTGTTTATTTGCAACTTTGCCATCTGATACTATAATCTTCCAATAATACGTTGTACCATTTTCAAGTTTTTCTGGTATATAAATTTGACTTGGTTGAGAAGCAGATACTAATTCAGGCTCTGGAGTAGTTCCAAAATACACGTCATAATATAATGTGTCTCCATCTCCATCAGTTGCAGTCCATCTCAATTTTTGATCAAGTGCTACATCTATAGCACCGCTTGCTGGCTCTGTAATTATGGGATTAGAAGGAGTAGTATTATCTTTTTCAACAGTTGAAAATTCCCATACGGGTCCTTCAACAATATCTCCTTTTGAATCTTGTGAGATAATCTGCCACTGATAAGTTGAATCTTTAGCGAATCCCCATAATTCAAGATTTGGACTAGAAACACTTTGTATATGAGTTAATTCAGTTGAAGCATTATCAATTAAAGAAGAAAATGTTGCCAAATAAAACTTATAAATAACAGAATCTCCATCAGGGTCATCACCTTCCCAGCCAAAACTTATATGTTGTTCATCTATTCCTTTTGATTTATCTGCAGGGAAAGGTGACGATGGAATATTCGGAGGTTGATTTATAATCGCAGATGATTTTGTTGTAAATTGCCAAATATCAGATGTACTCATTGCATAGTGTTCGTCATAAGCAGAAATTTGCCAATAGTAAGTTGTGTTAGATTCAAGCTTTGACAAACTAAATGAGTTTTGAACCGTATTTGTAGCTATTTTTAAATCATTAATATTTTTACCAAAATATACAGAATAAGTTATTTCCTCATTTTCTGGATCACTACATTGCCAATTTAATGTAATAGTATTATTTATACCTTTTGCATAATTATCTGGGAAAGGTGTATTCGGAATTGTTGGAGGTTGATTTTGTGGATTAACATCTGGACTACCACTTTGGGTTATATTAATAGTTAAAACAGCCTGCCCTGTTGCTCCTTTAGAGTCTGTTGCTGATAGTGTTATTCTATCTGTACCGCCTACAGATGGAGAAATATATGTTGTTTGTTGAGAATTTGGATTATAAAACTTTCCTAAATCAGCTGACCATTTCCAAGTTAATCGGTCTCCTTCAGGATCTACACCAACACCTAATAATCCTATTTGTTCGTTTGTTCTGACTATATCACTTGTTTGCTGAATGCTGATTATAGGTGCTTGATTTGAATCTGTTGAAGTTGTAGGTGTCATTTTTATATAGATATCGGATTTATAATCTTCACCAAAATTAATTAAAGTATTTAAATCCTTATAACCAATCGCAGTTATTTTTACTTCTTTACTTGTTTGGTTATCGGGGAAAGGTCCAGCATCAACAACTCCATTCACTGAATCGAAAGTAAAACCCCAAATATTAACTTTGCCTTGAATTGGTGCCCCTGTTGCTAAATCAGACAAATGAAATTTTATATAATATAAAGCAGGAACTAATTCAACCGAATAAGGTAATTCCTGGGTTTCAAATTGACCTGTAACATTTATTATATCACTTCTTTGTCTATAAGAGGTTGTTCCTGAAACAATGTTTGCTATTACCCTATGTTTACCCTCTGGAACATTAGGAATAACAAAAAAACCATCTGAATCTGCTACGGAATTTAAACTGCTGTCATCCTCAATAAAAACAGTTGCACCTTGAGTTGTTACAAGTGAAAAATACGGTTGTGTTGAAGAGCCTCTTAGAGAATTAATGTTATTGTTTAATGGAGGAATTACCCTTCCTTTAAGATTAGAAACCCTAATAATATTTTCACTATCTCCCCAACCTGTATTACTGCTACCACCAGAACTTCCACAGCCAAATATAACGGCTGTTATAGATATAACAATTAATACAAACAATAAACGCAGACAGACTCGCTTAATATTCATTATGCTTTCCTTCAAAACTAACTCGAAAAAAGAAACAAAATAGTATATATAATTCTAATTAATAAAACAAATATGTCAAATGTAAATCTATTATTTTAGATAAAAAAAAAAGCCTCTGATAAACAGAGGCTTTTTTTTATCTAATTACAAATTACTTAGCTTTAGCTTTTAGAGATTCGTATTCAGATTTAGCAACGTTCATTTCCTGAGCAACCTTTATAGCATCTGCTTGGCGACCCTGGCTGAGCATTTCATTATAGAGCTTATAAAGTTCTTGATATTTAGCTTCTGCAAGCTGAATTTCAGAATTATAAGTACCCATAGTATCTGCATTTTCCAATACAGCAACGCCTTCAGTATTAACTTGTGTAGAACAAGCAACTGGAATTTCAGTAGTAACAGAAGTGTTACCAGCTACAGTTCCGATACTTACTTCATTAGCAACTACAGAACCTTTCATAGTAGTAGTGCCAACTGGCATACCAATTGAACCATAAGTATTACCTTTACCGCCAAACCAAGTTTTCAATTTTTGAGCAACCCAGTTACCTGCCATACCACCAACGATACAACCAATAATAGTACCTACTGGACCTAAGCAAGAACCAAGAGCAGCACCAGCAGTAGAACCTATACTCTGACCAACAACGCCAGCCCAGTCGATAGACTTGAATGCGTCTTTAATTGAGAATCTACCATTCTTGAGGTCACCAGCAAGGTAAGCACCTACAGAACTACCAATTACAGAACCCATAGTTGGAGCAAGAGCGGAAAGAACACCACCAACAACTGGAATTGCAGATAAGAATGGAGTGAAGAATGAACCAGCAGCGGCACCTGTTACAGAACCAACAACGCTACCAGCAAATTCAGCACAGCATACAGTCTTTAGAGCTTTCTTCAAGCTTGGCTGTTCGCCTCTCATGATTTGAGTTGCAACGTCAGTAGCAACAGTGATACCAGCAGTCATAAGAATATTCTTTGCACTGAAACCAGATTTAAGGCTGTCTTTTACATTCTGAACGCCTTGTTTAGTCATTGCCTTCCCAGTTTCATAACCAGATTTTAAACCAGAAGAAGCTTTATTTTTCAACTTAGACAATAAACCTTCTTTTTTGCCAGAATCTTTACCAGACTGAGCAGCTTGTTCGGTAGTCTGAGAAGTTTTACCACTCTGTTGAGCAGTTTCACCAGACTGTTTTGCATTAGAAGAACCTTTACCATTAGCAGCAGTATCGTTCTTTTTGAAAAGTCCTGTAACTTTATCTTTAGCACTCTTTAAAGCACCACCGATTTTGCTACCGATTGATTTGAAAACGCCACCAACTTTGCTACCAGCGGTAGAAACGCCTTCGCCAACAGCTTGAGCACCGTTCTTAACTGTATCAACAGTTTTAGTTCCAACAGCATTACCAGCTTCTTTACCAGCGGTGAAATTATTTTTAATCTTTGCACCGTATTCAGCTAATTCACTCTTAATCCAACTACCAGTTTTAGTGTTACCAGTAGTTACTGTAGTAGACTGAGCAGCCTGAGCTGTTGAAGCATTAGTTGCTTGTGTTGTCTGAGCAGTAGTAGTTGAAGGTTTTGCTGTAGTAGCAGCAGTTGTAGCTGCAGTATCACCTAATACAAGGCTTGTATACTGTTTAACATCTAAAGCAACAGCTTTACCGTTTACGTAACGAACATTGTAACTTGCAGTTGTTCCACCATTATTTACAGTTACCCACTGACCAGGTGTAACATTTACAGTTTGACCGTTTACATTAACAGCAATTGGAGTAGCAGTAGATTTAGCCAAAAGAGGTGCTTCTGCTACCATGCTTGCGAGAAGAGCTACACACAACATTTTACTAATGAGCTTATTAGTGTTGTTCTTCATAAAAAAATTGACTCCTGTTAAATTGATTTACCCGAAAAAGACATCCGATAAACCCGAATCACAGGCACAAACCTACCCGAAAGTGCTTATGAATCTTTATAAACTTATAGGGTGTACCCTCACCCTTTTGTTTTAATTATACCCATACTTTAAAAAATCGCAAGAGGTAAAACAAAAAAAATTAAGTATTTATCTAAATTTTTTATTGTTATTTGTTGTAGTTATTAATCGATTAAATATACTAGCAAAAGAAGCTGCTTGGTTTACCAAGCAGCTTCTTTTAAATCAATTACTAATTCCTAATTGCAAATTACAAATTAGACAATACCTTGTTCCAACATTGCCTGAGCAACTTTCATGAAACCAGCAATATTAGCACCATTGATGTAATTAGTCTTACCTTTAACAGTACCATGTTTTACACAAGCATCATGAATGCTCTTCATAATCTGATGGAGTTTATTGTCAACTTCTTCTGGAGTCCAACCAAGTCTTTCACTGTTCTGAGTCATTTCAAGACCTGATACAGAAACGCCACCAGCGTTAACTGCTTTACCAGGAGCAAAGAGAATCTTATCAGCAGCAAGTTTAGCAGCTTCAGCAGTGCAGCCCATATTAGATACTTCAAGGAGCATCTTGCAGCCGTTCTTGATCAACATCTTAACATCGTCTTCGTTGCATTCGTTTTGAATAGCACAGGTCATTGCAACATCGCATGGAACTTCCCAAATTTTCTTGCCAGCAAAGAATTTTGCAGATTTAAATTTGTCTGCGAAATCCTGAACTTTGTTACGACCAGAAGAACGCATTTCAAGCATATATTCAATCTTTTCGTCATTGAAACCTTCTGATTCAGTAATGTAACCATCAGGACCACTTATAGCAACAACTTGAGCACCAAGTTCTGTTAGTTTTTTAACAGTACCCCAAGAAACGTTACCGAAACCAGAAACGATAACTTTCAAGCCCTTAAATTCTTTACCGACTCTCTTTAACATTTCCTGACCGAAGTAAACAGCACCATAACCAGTAGCTTCTGGTCTAATTACGCTGCCGCCCCAAGTCTGACCTTTGCCTGTAAGAACGCCAGTAAATTCATTTTTCAAGCGTTTATACTGACCAAACAAGTAACCGATTTCACGACCACCAACACCAATGTCACCAGCAGGAACGTCTGTATCTGGACCAACATGGCGGAAGAGTTCTGTCATGAAAGACTGGCAGAATCTCATAATTTCAGCATCTGATTTACCATTAGGATCGAAATCAGAACCACCTTTACCACCACCCATTGGAAGTGTAGTCAAAGAATTCTTGAAAGTCTGTTCAAAACCT
>CAJOQX010000361.1 GCA_905236865.1 Candidatus Rifleibacteriota bacterium | reverse complement strand
GAGAGATAAGAAAAGCCTATTTATTTATCATAATAAGTATAGCATAAGGGCTTTAGCCCTGAAAGCTATACGTTTATGACAATGGGTAGGCTACAAACAAATAAATACTGATTTTTCATTAAATTACGAGTTTTAGCACAACCTCTCAAAATGACGTATCGCTACTATACTGATTAATAACGAAAAAAGTTTGCATTTGCCATGCGGAATAAATAGAAAAGTGTTTTTTTTCAAAAGAAAGTGAGCTATAATTAAAATCATGACTGAAAAAACATATAAAGTATCAGAAATAACTAGAGAAAAGCTTATCAATGCCGCTGGCGAGCTTTTTAGTGTGCAGGGAACAGAAAATGTCGGTGTTCGGGAAATTACCAATTTAGCAGACTGTAAAGAAAATGCCATAAGCTACCATTTTGGTGGGAAAGAAGCCTTAGTTGACGCAGTTTGGAACAAGGCATTAGAAAGATTTGAAAAAATAGATTTCATAAATTATGTTAATCAAAATAAGAAATTATTAGAATCTAAGGAGGGCCAGAAAAAGCTAATTACTACTATAATAAAAAAATTTTATAACATTTTTTATGAAAATGACTTAGAAACTCCTTGGATAAACCGATTTTTGCTTAAAGGTGCTTTTTGTGAAAGTGGTTTAAAACATTTAAAAGATTCAGTAGCTAAGTCTTTTACTTTTGCTTTACTTGAAATTTACCAAATAATAACAAAATCGAATGACGATAAAAAAGCACAAAACTGGGTTATATGTATTTGTGCTCCTTTAGCTTTGATTGCACCTAATATGGATATTTTAGACAAAGGATTTTTACCTAAAAAAGTAGATAAATCTGCTTATAAACAGCTTTGCAAAGAAGTCACAAAATATGCTCTATTTAGTATTGGACTTATTTAGTTTGTATAATTTTTTTCTTGACTAATTCATTCTTTTTTTATTAATTAAAATAATTTTAACTTAATTTAAGGAAATCTAAAATGAATAAAAGCAATCTTATAGTATCTGCTGCAATTGCGACTACTATGACTTTATTGATAGAACAACCTGTATATTCACAACTGTTGTCAAAAGGTATACAGCAAAACATAAAAAGTGAAAATTTTGTTACAAAAATTGTTTCGTTAAGAAATAGAAATGCTAATGATATTTATAATTTGGTTCAAAACCTAAAAACAAAAATCGACATAAATTGTGATTTATCAACTAATTCTATTATTCTTATGGGTGATAAAAACTTTGTAAAAGAAGCTGAAGCTCTTTGCAGAAATTTAGATTCTATGCCTGTAGAGGTAATTTCAAAAAGCAAATCAAAATTTATAAGGGAAAAGGGTTTTATTACAAAAACCTACGGATTAGAACTTAATGATTATGAAGAGTTAGAAAGAGAACTAGAAGCAGTAATCGAACGTAAAAATAATGACTCAGACTTGTCAAAAGCTAATCAAAATGATAATGAATATTTTTTGATAAACAAAGAAAAAAAGGTTGTCATAGTTCATGCTAAACCTGAAAAATTTGCTGTTATTGATGAATACTTTAAAGAAATCAACAAACCAAATCCTCAAGTTCTCATAGAAGCAAGTATTGTTGCAGTAGATGATGGCTTAGAAAAACAGCTTGGAATAAAATGGAACGGTTTTGAAGCTACATCAGGTTACTTTGGGCCTCAACAACGAGAGGAAGAACCAGCTGCAACTGGTATTGCTGCATTGCTTGGAGGTGGTGGCAATAATGAACCAAATAGACCTAATAGTGAAGGTTGGACAAGTAATAGTTTTAGAGATTATATAAAATATGGTGGAACTTGGAATTTCTCTAGCGTTCAAGCATTACTAAGAGCAGTAGAACAAGATGGAAAGAGTCAGGTTCTTTCAAAACCACGCATTATGACTATTGCTGGCGAAACTTCTAGTATTCATGTTGGTGATGAAATTCCTTATACTTCAGGTAAAACAGTTACAGATGGCGGGAATGTCACTTCTAGTGTTGAATTTAAAAAAGTAGGTATAAAACTAGATGTAACTCCTTCTGTTAATAAAAATGATGAAAAAACAATTAATATGAATGTTGCTCCAGAAGTCTCACAATACGTTCGAGATATAGTAATGGGTGAAAATAGAGTTCCTCAAGTAGCTACTAGAAGAGCTGAATCAACAATAAAAATAAAAGATGGTCAAACTGTTGTAATTGGCGGTTTAATTGAAACAAAATTACTTAGACAGATTTACAAGCTTCCGATTCTAGGAAATTTGCCATTGGTAGGTAAAGCATTTAGAAGTAAAGTCAATTCTAACGAAAAGACCAATTTAATAATCTTGCTAACAGTTCATATATTAGATGATAAAGATAATTCGCTGTCAAAAACAGCTGTTAGAGAAATCAATTCAATCAAAAACATAAAAGATTCAAAAGTTCTTGAAGAAATATCTATGCCTTTAGTTGAAAAGCCAGGCATTTATGGTAAAGATGAATCTGAAGAAAAAACAGAAGAAAGTGAAACCATAGATTACGAAAATCAAGATGAAGTCTTTAATCATCTCAAAGCAAAACTAAGCCAAATCAAGCATCCAAACAATAAATAAAAAGACTAAATATTGTAAAAAGTGTCCAAAAGGAAATTGTCCGAAAAATAGAAGAGTGGTGGCGATTACTTTTTCCTTTTTGAAAAAGTAAATAATGTTAATTAAAGCTAAAGGAAAAACAAAGAATCAAGCTCAGTTCCTAGAATTTGCTGGGGAAAATTTGAATTAAAGAACAATCGCTATGTTATGCCTTTTAATTTAACGGTATCTCATGCTTTTGTCGATGGTTGCCCATTAGCAATAGCATTGAACAACTTAAAGAAAAATTCGTTAAATTGTAAGGATTTCTTTACTCAATATCTTTACAATTAGATATTTGCTTATATTTCTTAATATATGTTAAGATTTTTATGTTCTTTTTGTTAAAAAATGGAGATGAGCAATTATGAAGAGACGAGATTTTATAAAAAGCGTAGTAACTCTTGCCACTTTAGCTCCTATAGCTAGTAATAAAGCTATTGCAGGTTTATCTGAAGAAAATACTACTTATGAAGGGAAAAATAAAATGAAAGTTCTAATAATTAACGGAAGTCCTCGTGTTAACGGTAACACATCAATTGCTTTAAATGAAATGGAAAAAGTATTCAAAGAAGAAGGTATTGAAACAGAAACCGTTCAAATTGGTATGAAAGATATTAGAGGTTGCTTAGCCTGCTATAAATGTGGTGAAACAGGCAAATGTGTTATAGACGATTTAGTAAATGAAGTTGCTTCTAAGTTTGAACAAGCAGATGGTTTGGTTGTTGGAACCCCAGTTTATTATTCTTCTGCTAATGGAACTTTGCTTAATTTCTTATCAAGATTATTTATGAGCACTAAGTTTGATAAGACTATGAAAGTCGGTGCTGGTATTGCTGCTGCTAGAAGAGGCGGTTTAACTGCCACCTATGATGAGCTAAATAAATTTTTTGGAATTTCTGGGATGCCTATCGCTTCTGGACAATATTGGAACGGAGTTCATGGAGCAAATTTAGGTGAAGCAAAAGAGGATGGCGAAGGTTTACAGCAGATGAGAACTTTAGCTAGAAATATGTCTTTCTTGATTAAAGTAATTAAAGACGGAAAAGAAAAATACGGGCTTCCCCAAAAAGAAAAGAGAATTTCTACTAACTTTGTAAGATAAGATGTTTTTTGTTTCTATTTGAAATATTTAAAAAAGCTCCCTCATTATTGAGGCTGTCTAAAAACTAAGAATTTGTTAAAAATTCAGTGTGTGGCGTAATGTCCTCGCCCCCTTTCGTAAAGGGGGATTAAGGGGG
>CAJOQX010000360.1 GCA_905236865.1 Candidatus Rifleibacteriota bacterium | reverse complement strand
TTATTAAGAAATTTTTGAATTCAGGCAAAGAGCCTTTCGTTTATTATTACCGTGACAAAGATGCAAAAGAAATAGATTTAATATTAGATCATGATGGAGTAATTAATCCAATAGAAATAAAAAAGACATCAAATCCAAGCAAAGAATTAACAAAAGTGTTTAATCTTTTAAAAAACTCATCTGTTCCTTGCTCAAAAGGTGCAATTATTTGCATGAAGCCAGATTTATCTTTTATAGATAGGAATAACTTTATTGTGCCTGTTTGGATGATTTAAGAGAGAGAGATGTGTCTCAACTCTTATCTCAAAAATTCCCTATTGCCACTCATACTCTCATATAGTAAAATTTTAATGAGCTTTTTTCATTAGGGAGTTTTTATGAGAAAATACTGGGTTTTGGTTGGTTTATTGTTTGTTGCAGGTTTTCTGTTCGCACAGAGCAGAGCAAATTATGATAAAAAATATTATGAGCCGATAAAGCTTAAACCTTTCGTGACTCACCCCAATACTTTTGTTCCTGAAGAAGTTGATTTGGAACCCGACTTAGAACTTGCTCCAAAAGCCAATAATGAAATAACCAAACCTGTTTTAACTAAAAAAGACGATAAAAAAACTAAAATAAAACAAGAACTAATTGTTGGACAGAAGGAACAAGAACAAAAAACTGACATAAAGTCAGAATATAAAGACAACAACTCGGCTTCTTCGGATAAAATTGTTGCAAAATTCAAATCTCAAGAAGAAAAGATAGAAAAAGAAGAACCTAAGAATCCTTTTACTTTTCTTCCAAAAGGCAAAAGCAAAGCTTTCAAAATAACTCCTGTTGAAGGTGTAACCATTTCTGCTGAAGAAAACGCTCTCGACAAAGACAGAGAGTTTACTATGAAAGCTCTTCCTGAAAAGCAAATAGATGATTTTGCAGACAAGCTTAACACTGAAAGAAAAGAAACGGGCTGTGTTATTTCCGCTTGGGAACTTCATGCAGGAATGGCAGACAATGAAATGCTAGAAGGCTCTTTCAAGATGGAATTCGACCTAGAAAAGCTTGGTATTTTACCAGAGTTTTATAAAAATGTTGCCTGTTACAGAATTGACGACCAGGGCAATTGGTTTGAGTATGTAATTGAGCATAAGGGTAAAAATGCATCTGTTGCTAGTCGTCAGAATTCTATGATGATTCTTGCAGTAAAAGACACAATCACTATAGCTTATGACCCCAAAGAAGATGAAATAAAACTTGTTACAGACACAGAAGACAAGAATTTTTCACATCTTAATGATTTATATAAAGTAATTAACAAATATACCAAAGCTGTCGTCTGGGAAATAAAATATGATGAAGCTGACTGGAAATTTGCCAGTGATGGTGACGGCAAAATTGAGTTTTCACCCATAGCGATAAAAGAATTAACGGAAGAACTTAACCGTCTATATAAACTTACCAAAACCAGTGCTGAAGTTTTCCGCAATATGGCTGCAGATTATGAGAAAAACAGCTACGTTGGCGGTAGTCGTGAGATTATAATGAGACAGCTCAAAGAAAAATACACTCAGGAAGCTCTTAAAAACAATCCTAATTTTAGGGAAAAGGCAAAGAAGCTTGCAAAACTCTATAAAGATTACGAAAAAATAGCAAAAAAGGTTCAGGCTTGCTGTCAGATGGCTTGTGACTACTACTACGATGTTATTTATGAAGATAAAGACAGAAATAAGAAAAATTGTGGTCTTAAGCAGGTTACATCTAAAGTTGAAATTAAAATTACAGATAGTGAGGAGAAAGGTGCCGAAACTCCTGCCAACTTCTGGCTTTGTACACCTGTTACAAAAATACCTTATGGGGCAATCAAAGAAAATACCCAATACGTATATGATAATTTCACTCTTACAGTAGCTCATGAAATGTTTCATGTTGTTCAAAGAAACTGTTACAGCAAATACCGAAGTAATATGAAATGGGATGAGGCTACATCACAGTATTTTGAAGACGATGCCCTCGAATGGTTTAAAAAGCATGGAAAAATGTCTGAAAATACAACAAATTCGGAACATAATGCTGATTTTATTGAATTTTTTACAATTCCTTTTGATGAAGATATGGGTTACATCGAGGGGAAATTTTATTCGTATTCCAGGCAAGAAAAAGCCAATCTTGGATACCCGCTCTCGCATTTTCTGCGTTATATAAATGATAAGAAATTAAAAACAGAAGAAAAGTATAAAGACAAGCGCTGGCATGACTTTAACAATTGTTACTCTTGGTATCAGAGCTATCCTAAATTTACCACGCTTTTATATGAAACTTTTGGTTTTAAAGCAAAAGAAGCTTCAGAATACTATATTGATTTTGCCAAAGAATATTCGGAAAAATTCTATGAAAGAATACGAATGACTAGAGAGGTCAACATAGATACAGATTTTTCTCATGCGCCATATTTGCTGACTGGTGCCAAAGAAATAGGTCAAAACGGTCAGAGGGTTGAACTTGAAAACGAAGACTATACCATACGTGTTAGAGAAATATATTCTTATGCACCTAAAAAGTATTTTGATGATATTAACAGAAAAGTTGCTTTGCAAATAGTGTTAGATTCTGACTTTAAACAGATTTTGCCAGACAGAGATTTCAAACCTATAGGCCCAGAAAAATCATCAGAAACCAAAAGGGGATATTATTATTTTCCAATAAACCCAATGGAAATTAAATATGTAACTAAAAAGAATCATTTAATAAAAGGCGATTACATAGCAAAATATTTCTATCTATTAGAAATAGACAGTGGCTCATCTGAAAAAAGTGCCAAATCTGGCTATACCATCTGGACAATGTATGCTCCAGAATTAAAAGAAAATACTCTTGATTTTGAAGCAGTAGAAGAAATAGTCAACGGAGAAAAGAAATATGTTGAAAAAGTCTGCTTGCAGCTTCCCCCAAAAAGTGAGGCAGCAGAAAAAGGCAAATGCATCGATGGCTATTATGTTGAAATAAACCTAGAAAAAGGCGGTAAAATAATTAAGTATTTCGAGATGGATAAAATCAAAAATCAGAAAGTCTATTTTGACTATGAAGAACTTAGACCAAAAGAGTTAGAACCCAACGAACCTGTGACAGGAACTGTGATTATAGCAGAATATGTATTAAGTAAAGATGGCAAAAAGCTCAATGGTCCTGAATCAGAAGAATTAAAATTCGTATTAGATAATTCTCTGAATATAGAAATGGTAAAATGCCCTGCTGGAAGCTTTATGATGGGTAGCAATGAAAATGATTTTAGATTTGTGGCTGGAGAAAAAGAAGAAGATGAAGAATTGGCTCATCAGGTAACTATCTCAAAACCTTTTTATATTGGAAAATACGAAATTACGCAAGAACAATACAAAAAAGTTATGGGTATCAATCCTTCTAAGTTTAAATGTGCTTCTGCACCTGTAGAAATGGTTACATGGATTGATGCAGAAAAATTTTGCGAGGTTTTAAATACTAAATTTGCTTATACTATTCCTGAAAAAGGCTATAAATATGCTTTACCAACTGAAGCACAATGGGAGTATGCTTGTCGAGCAGGAACTACAACAGCTTTAAATTCTGGTAAAAATATTGAAGCTGACAGTGACATTAAAAAAAATGTCGAAGTAGATAAAAACACAAAATATAATTTTATAGACAAATCACCAGAAGGTATAGATAGAGAAGTTACAAGAGTCCATAAAATCAAACATTCTAATTATAATAGTTTATACAAGAATCTCATAAAGTTAAAAAGTGCTAATCTTGATGAAGTTGCTTGGTATTCTCAAAACTCTAATAAAAAGTCTCATCCTGTTGGTCAGAAAAAGCCTAATGCCTGGGGGATTTATGATATGCACGGAAATGTTTCTGAATGGTGTTGTGATTACTTTTACAACTATAAAAAAGAAAGTGTTACAGACCCTTTAGGAAGAAAAGGAGATTATTCAAAAGGTAATTGTAGAAACTATAGAGGCGGTTCTTTTGCTGAAGTGGCAATTAATTGCCGTTCTGCTTACAGATATTGTCTTGATGAACAATACATATCTTTAGCAAAGTCACCTGCAATTGGTTTCCGAGTAGTGCTTATACCAATTGAGAATTGAGATTTGAAAACTAGATTGCCACGTAGTCTATCGACTGCTCGCAGAGGCTGTCTAAAAACTAAGAATTTGTTAAAAATTCAGTGTATGGAGTAATGGCCTTGCCCCCTTTCGTAAAGGGGGACTAAGGGGG
>CAJOQX010000359.1 GCA_905236865.1 Candidatus Rifleibacteriota bacterium | reverse complement strand
TAAATTTACAATCGAATGTAGATAATTCTAAAGGCTCTCCTAGAGGCTGTCACGTAGTGACTGAGAGGTGAAGTAGTTCGTAGCAAAGTATGTTTTTTGCAATAAACCTCAATCAATAAGCATTTCTTTTAAGACCCTCTTTATAAAAGAGGGATGTCAGCTTTAGCTGACAGGGAGATTTTCCTTTTTGCCAAGTATTCAGACTAAACTTTGTTCTGCTTATTAATCTCGTTAAAAATCCCCTTGTCTGCGATAGCAGACATTCCCCTTTAACAGAGGCTTTAGGACAATTCACCTTTCAATAGATATAATAAATGTAACTAATTATTTAACTTCTACAGCAATGACAATTCTAGAAAACAATTATTGTGTTATTTAGATACTAAAGTGATAAAAACAAAAAGACCGAGTAAATTATTTTTACTCGGCCTGAAAAAAATAAGGAGGCAAACAAATCCAAAAAAATTTTCGGAGCAAGTTGATATTTTTTTAACGAAAAATAAAAAAATTTTTTAGTTTGAAAAAATATGATAATATTCTTTAGGAAATATCAGTCTAAGTAACAGGAAAAACAAAATGACAACATTTTTTATACGCTCACTAGGTTGTAAAGTAAGCCAATATGATGGTGAAAGAATAGCCGAAAAACTTAAAGAATATGATTTAGAAGAAAACGAAGATTATCCAGATTTGTTTATTCTTAATGGTTGTTCTGTAACAGGTCGTGCTTCGCAAAAAGCTAGACAAATCATTAGAGCTGTCAGACGTAAAAAAGCAGATTGTAAAATAGTTCTCGCTGGTTGTGAAGCTAGATTAGTGAAGAAAAACAATGAAAACATACCTGAAGTCGATTGGCTACTTCCCTATAACGATATTGATTCTATAAAAGAAATGATGTCAGCTCTTTCCTTAGATATAAAATGTGATAACGAAGCAAAAATAACACATTTTAATCATACAGAGATGACTAGAGCCTATTTAAAAGTTCAAGATGGTTGTAGTCAGTTTTGTTCCTACTGTATTGTTGCTCATCTTAGAGGTAAAGAATGGTCTAGACCTATTGATGATGCTGTTAGAGAAGCAAGAGAATTGGTTTTGGAAGGACATAAAGAAATCGTTCTCACAGGTATTCATGTTGGGCATTATAAACCTTCTCTTGTTCCACTTTTAAAAGAATTAGAAAAAATAGAAGGGTTGGAACGCATACGTTTAAGTTCTATTGAGTCTGTAGAAGTTAAAGACGATTTAATAGACTGGGTTGCAAATTCACCAAAAGCCTGCCACCATTTTCATTTACCTTTACAATCAGGCTGTGACAAAATTTTAAAAGCAATGCACCGTCCATACTTAACAAAAGACTTTAAAAATGTTGTAGAGCATATAAGAAAAACTATGCCTGAAGCTGCCATAACAACAGATTTAATAGTAGGTTTTCCCGATGAAACAGAAGAAGATTTTCAAGAAACCTTAGATTTTTTAGAAGAAATTAAATTTTCAAGATTTCACATTTTCAGATACTCGAAAAGAGAGGGAACTCCTGCTGCTACAATGCCAAATCAAATAAGCAACGAAGTAAAAATCGCTCGTTCCGATAGAATTGAAGAAGTTTGGAAAAAACATTCATATAAATTTGCCAAACATTTTGAAAAACGCCAAATAGAGGTTCTTTGGGAAACTTTAGAAGATGGGTGGTTAAAAGGCTATTCAAAAGAATATGTTCCTTGCAAAATGCAATCTAATGACGAATCTTTACGTAATAAACTAATGCAAGTAACAGGCATAAAAGCCGAAGGAAGCGAACTAATCACAACTAAATCATTTGATTGATAACTTTATCAAGCATTTCATCAATAACGGTGATACACTTTGCAGAAGCATTATAAGCCTGTTGGAACTTAATTAAGTTAGCTAGTTCTTCATCCATTGAAACTCCAGCAGTTGATGCTCTCTGGTTATCAAGCTGTTTCAAAATATTTGTGCTATATTCAAGTTCATTTTCTGTTTTCTGGCTTCTAGCCGCTATGTAGGTAACTAATTCATTATAATAGTCATTAAAAGTTGATTTATCGTTATTGAAAAAACAAGTTTGTTTTAATTCAGCGATTAAAATTGCATTTGAAGCATCACCAACTCCATTAAAAGTTGGAAGCCTATCGGTTTCATTAACAAAATGACCACCTGCACAAGCTATAGTGGTTAAATCATATTCAATGAAATTTTCCATAGACATAGTTAAAATACAATCTTTATAAGGAACTCTTTCATCGCCAGAATCATAACCAGTGAAAAAGTTTCTATTTGTTTCGCCATCCATACCGTAACCAACTCTATGAATAGCGTTTGTTTCTGTCATTATTTTGTAAGCTAGTTCGTTAAAACCGTCAATGGCTTCTTGAATAACACCATCTCTTGTTTCAAGCAATGCTTTGAGCTTTCCGCCAGTAACTGTTGGACGTAAATCCATTGTAGCAACGCCTCTTTTTTTCAATATAAGAGTAACGCCGTCTATAACATCAACTTGGTTGCTAGAAGTTGTGTATTCTTTATCGCCAAAGTTAAAAATACAATCTTGTGCTTTAACATTATCATGCATATTCATTACAGTAAAAAGATTGCTTGTTCCATCTGCGGTACAAATTTTGTTTGCCGTTCCTGATTGAGTTGCTTCCATTATCAACTGCCCAGATTCGTTTATGTAAGCATGAATGCCAAGATTTGCTTCATCTAAAGTTTTAGCCAAATCTTTTATAGTCGTATTTTCAGCATCAAGATAAAAACCTCTTCCATTAACAACAAAAGAACCGCTAGTAATACCGAAATTAGAAAGAGGACCAGTTAAAGGATGGTAAGTAAGAAATGAATATTGGGAGTGAGCTGTAGCAACTTGAGAAACAGTTACAGTAACGTTGTTCAAATTAACACTGTGATCTAACACAGCTTGTGCAACATCTGGATTATCAGAATACTCTGGATAACCTAAATCAGAGCCTGTTACCGTAGTAGCCAATTCTCCATTCTTTATTTCTACATGAAGCTCATCAAAGAATTGATGCTGAACTAATGGGTGAGTTCCAACATTGACATAAAGTTCACCCTGTTTGTTGTAAAAAGCATCAATATCAACTAATTCTGCAAGCTCTTCTAATGCAACTTGTCGTTTATCTCTAAGTTCATTAGCCTGTTGTCTATTTATTTCAGATTTACCTATTTCACGGTTCAATTCAGAAATATATTCACCTAATTCATTTATTTGTTTTACACAGTCTTCAATTTGATTTTCTATGCTTCCTTGAGAACTTTTATAGTTTTTGCCTTGTAAAAGTCTTAACTGACTGTCTACTTCTTGGAAAATGCTAATAAGGCTATGAGTTTCTTCAACTAAATTTCTTCTTAGAGCTGTATCTGATGGGTCATTTGCAAGATCTTGCCAAGCAGCCCAATAATTATCGAGTTCATCGGCAATACTCACTTGACCTGGTTCGTTTATAATACTTTCAATCTGCTTTAATAAAGTATTTGCCGTATCGTTATACGAATTATCGGAGGTCTGGTTGATTATTTTAGCATTCATATAAACATCACGCATAGCTTCAACAGAATCTACAGACACACCGTTACCTATTGCGTTATCTATTGTTGCAGAGTGTAATCCATGAAGCAAATAAGCTTTTTTGGATTCCATTACAGCTCTTTGCCTTGTGTAGCCTTCTGTATTAGCATTCGCAATGTTATTACTGGTTACTTCCATGGCGGCTCTTTGAGCAAACAAACCACTTTTTGCTATATTTAAGCCAGAAAATGAATTAGCCATTGCCAGTCTCCTTATTTATTTTAGAGATAAGGGATTTCTTACCTTATTAATTCTTGTCTATATTATGGGTATCTATTTTTCCCTATATTCTGTATCGGCTAGCAAGATTTAGGAGTTTAGTACTTTTTAATTTTTTTGTACACTAGAGCAAAAATCTCCATGGCAAACGCAAACTTTACTTTATGGAAGTTTTTTATTTATGTTATAGCAAGGAAAAATAAATTACTCAACTTTCCCATTTCAAAATTATTATGTAATAATGATTTAATCAATTGTTTATTGTAAAAAATTTAGGTATT
>CAJOQX010000358.1 GCA_905236865.1 Candidatus Rifleibacteriota bacterium | reverse complement strand
GATGATTACACTATCTTGACTATAAATGATTATATTTCTGGAGTTATAAATGCAGAAACAGCAGTAATATTATTAAAACCTAGAGTTTTTACTGATCAATATGTATTTCTAACAAAAAATGCTTTGTCTACCTTAACTTTTTTGAAAGGGATAAATGTTAATGGATAAGCGTCTCACCGAACATTTAAGAAGCACTATCAATGCAGAAATTTCGTTATTAATTTCAAAAAAGTGTAATTTGTCTGAATTTGATGGTTTGAGAATATTTTTAAATTCCGAAACCTATAAAATGCTTTGTGATGATAGTTTAGAAATGTGGGAATTTAGTCCTATTGCGTTATTTGATATGTGGGAAAATGAAATTGCAACAGGGAATCCTAGAAACTCTTTGTATTTGAGAAATTAATATGAGTAAAGAATTTTTATTTTTCAATTATTTATTAGAAATGTATGCAACCTATAAAGGAAAAGCAACAAACGAAATACTAGCATTATGGGATAAAAAAAATATTACCAAAGATATTTTTGATAGTTACTTTATATACCATCAAGAAAGTATTGAAAACGCCTATAAAGATATAGATTCATTGTTATTAACAGGAAAGCATCTATATTAAAAACTATCTTTTAATTAGTGTCAGCTCAATAGAAATTATAATCTAGATAAATAAAGCATTATATAAGAAAATATTATAAAATTAGTGCAAGGCAAAAATCTCTAAAATGGCTTAATTTCGTTTATAAGGTTTGCACTTTTATGTGTCCGAAAGGACACAATTTTATTAACCTAGGGCGTTAAAAAAGCCCTAGGTATAGAATCTCAAAGACCAGCTCTCCCCTCTTTTTCACCCATAACCGCCATTGGGCGGTTGTGGGTGAAAAAGAGGGGAGAAAAAAAGATAGATGTGATATTTTCCTATGGCAAGCCCTAGGTTATTAAAGTAGTGCCTTCCAGGCACTTTAGTTTTTTATCATCTAATCCTAGGGTGTCTTCTACACCCTAGGTTAATAATGTAATGTCCTGCCGGACATAATAGAAAAACTGGTTTGATACAGCACCGATTGCCTATTGGCAGTCAACAACCGTTGGCAAAAAAGGGACATTAATGAGTCGCTTATTTAAAAGTCTGTTTCACTATATCTAGAACACTGGTAATACCACGTCTTGTTGAGTAGGCTATAGGAATAGACTTCTTATCGGCGTAAGCGTTGAGTTCTCGTAAAAGGGCATGAGAAACCTGCTTGGTAACAACTATTATTAAATCAGGTTTGCCTGTTCCTAAGCTGATTTCTGATAATAGAGAAAAGCCGCTGAACCATGTAGCTGAAAGACCTGTATTGTTAAGAGCTT
Organism: Candidatus Rifleibacteriota bacterium; assembly: GCA_905236865.1. Taxonomy (GTDB): domain Bacteria; phylum Muiribacteriota; class Ozemobacteria; order Ozemobacterales; family Ozemobacteraceae; genus RUG334. The sequence goes on along the minus strand of CAJOQX010000358.1, from coordinate 1,713 downwards.
TTTCATATTCCAAGCCAACTCTGTCACCACCAAAAACAATGACTTTCTGACCATTAAACTTCTCTGCTTTTTGGGCTTTATCACCGTCTTTTTCAGAAACTGTTTTACTAGATTTAATCTGGTTTTTATTTAATTTTGCAGTGTCTGGTAATATATCTAGCTTGTAAACTCCAGCGTTTCTATTATCTAACTCAGAAAGCCAAACACCTCTAGCTGGGCGATTAACCCATTTTTCGGTAATATCTAAATAAATAGGATATTCGCCATCTTCACAAATCAAAAAAACTTTGTCGTTTTCTTTCTTTATCGTGCCTAGAACTTCTTTTCGCCCTGTTTCTAGACTTTGAATATTAACAAATTTATTATCTTCAAAAGTTGCCAATAAGTATTCTTCTGGAACCGCAAGATTTTTCGGAACAGACTCTAAGTCAAGATAATAAACATCACCTGTAATAGAAACAAAAAGCCAGCACTTCTTACCTACTTTTTCTCCAAAATCTTTTCCATATCTTGTTTTTGTAATAATCTGCCCTGCTACACTTAGAGATTTTGAGCTGTTTTTATTTTGTAAATCGGCTAATTTTTTCTGCAAACAAGAAACAATATTGCTTTGGTTGGTAAAGTTTTCTAACTTTGAATGTAATTCGTTATTTTCGTCTTTTATACGGTTAAGGCTTGCTTCTCTATTACTTAGAGCTTTTTCTAAATCGTTCTTGTCTTTTAATGCTTCATCTAATCGGTGGCGCAAATCGTTTATTTCAGATTCAGAAATAGTCGGAACAGGTTTTGCTACTAATTCTGCTTTTGCTGACTTAAGTTGTGAACTTAAACTAGAATTTAAATCCTTTTCTTTTTCTAACTCAGAACTTAGCTTTTTTGCTTCATTTACCTTATTTTCTAGTTTTGAGGAATAACTAGATATTTCTTTCTTGTGTTTATCTTGTTCTTTACGCAATTCTTTATTTTCTGTTTTTAATTGCTCGTTTGCATTTTCTAAAACAGCCAAAGCTGCTTTTATTTTTTCTAATTCCTCATAAACAACTTCGTTAAAGTTGCCAGAATAAGCACCATTATTAGTATCAGGTGATGCTATAATATTTTTTGCCTGCATTGCTGCTTCTATTTCTGAACTAGAAATAGATTGTTTTTGAGCTTCTTCTTGTTTCTCTTTCTTATTTAAATCTTCTTCTTTTGCTTTTCTATCAGCTTCTTCTAATATATCTTTATAAAGCTTGAAAGAACCTTGACGTGGGTCTATTTTAGATAAAATGCGAACTTTATCAATATTGCCAAACTCGCCTTTTTTTAATTTTTCAATAGAAGCCTCATTTCCAGCTTGACTAAAGAATTCCATAGATTTTTGATTTTTGTTTACCCAAGTTAGTAGTATTATCTTTCTTAAAGGAGCATTTGTTTTGGCATAAGAAATTATTTCGTTTACAAGACCTTTTTTATCTGCAATTATCCCAGATTTCAAATATCTGTTACAGCGAATTTTAAGCTCGTGATTTGGATTGACCCAAGAAATCAAATCTTGGTTAGAGGTATCAAGGCAGATTAGCCTTAACAAATCAAGGTTTTCTTTTAATTTGTCATAAATGTTTTTCCAAAATTCATCTGCCATTTCTTTGCTCCATTCAATTTAGTTAGAATCATTATAGGTTGGAATTGTTATAATGTTACAATTCTAGCTGCTCTAACTCTTACTATTTT
>CAJOQX010000357.1 GCA_905236865.1 Candidatus Rifleibacteriota bacterium | reverse complement strand
TTCTTGCCACAAAAATTCAGTTGTTCTCAAGAAAGGTCTAGTTACCTTTTCCCAACGCATAACATTTGCCCATTGATTGATTTTAACTGGCAAATCACGATAGCTATCTATCCACTTAGCGAACATATAACCTATAATAGTTTCAGAGGTAGGTCTTATTGCAAGCTTTTCTTCTAGTTCTTCTCCACCGCCATGAGTTACCCAAGCAACTTCTGGAGCAAAGCCTTCAACGTGTTCAGCTTCTTTAGTGAAAAAGCTTTCAGGAATTAAAAGAGGGAAATAAGCATTAGTGTGACCTAGACGCTTAAATTCAGTGTCAAGAATTTTCTGAATGTTTTCCCAAATAGAATAACCGTAAGGTCTTATAACCATACAGCCTTTTACTGGCGAATAATCAGCCATTTTTGCTTTTAAAACTACATCTGTGTACCAGCGAGAAATATCTTCTGATTTTGGTGTGACTGCTTCCTGAGATTTTTTAGAAGCATTATTTTGATTATTATTGTTAGCCATTGTTAGACCTTTCATTTTCTAATATAAGTCATCGGCTCATTATATGAGTTAGAGCATTTTCTGTCAAGAAACTTTAATATAAAAAGGTTTTCGTAGTTAATTGATAAAGTAACTTTATCTACAATAAAAACTAAAAAAATAGCCTTTATAGGATAATTCTGTTAAAATATCTCTGTGATGTTTTCAAAAAAATGAATGAACCTGCTCACAATTTGGAGGACTGATGATTTTTGAATTATTGAAGCTCTGTATTGAAAAAGGTGCTTCTGACTTACATTTCAAAACAGGGTATTCACCAATTTTACGTATTGACGGTAATATGGTTTCTATTAAAGAAATGCCTGTCATAAGCCAAACAGACTTTGAAGTTATGTTGGAAGCTATTTTAGACGATGCACAACTAGTGACTTTTCTAAAATATTCAAAATTGGATTTAGGTTATAGTTTCAGTAGTGCAAGATTTAGAGTAAATTTATTCAATGATTTCCGAGGCGGTAACGCAGTATTTCGTGTAATCCCTTTTAAGCAACTTAGTTTTAATGATATAGGTTTACCACAATCTGGTCGAAGATTTGCGGAAAAGACAAGTGGTCTTGTTCTTGTTACTGGTGCAACTGGAGCAGGAAAATCAACTACTTTATCGGCTTATATTACGCATATAAACAATACTTTTGCTAAAACAATAATCACAGTCGAAGATCCTATAGAATATCTTTTTGAAGACAGAGAATCAATAATTAGTCAGAGGCAGGTCGGAGTAGATTGTTCCTCTTTTGAAGAAGGTATTAGAGGGGCATTAAAAACAGACTGCGATGTTTTGATGGTAGGAGAATTAAGAAATTCAGAAGCCGTAGCAATGACTCTGTTAGCTGCTGAATCTGGGAAACTGGTATTTGCAACTCTTCATAGCAATACTGCTGTTCAAGCAATAGATCGTTTTGTAAATCTTTGTCCGAAGAATTTACATTTGCAAGTTATGGCAAGATTAGGAGCTCATTTACAAGGAATAGTTACCCAAACTTTAGTTCCTAAAAAAACAGGAAGAGGCAGAGTTGCGGCTTTTGAAATATTAGTTAATACTCCTTCTGTCAGAGGTCTTATTGCAGAAAACAGAATTCATCTCATTAAATCTTATTTGGATGCTGGTCAAACTTCGGGAATGATTTCTTTAGATAACTCTTTGGTTGACCTTATTACATCTAATATAATATCAAAAGAAGAAGGATTATTGAAAGCCAATAATCGTAGTTATGTAAAACGTAAAGCTGAAGAGTTTGAACAAGTTCCAGGAGAGGAAACAAAATGAAGCCTGAAATATTTGAATACTTTGAAGAAGCATTAGAAATAGGAGCAAGTGATTTGATCCTTAAACCAGGTGCTCCGCCTGCATATAGATTGAACAAACACTTAATAATATCAGAAAAAGAAGCTCTTGCTCCACAGCAGATGTTCGATATTTTCCTTCCTGTTCTTGATGCACAACAGCAAGAAGAACTTCAAAGCAATTTCAATGTTTCATCTATTTTTGTTTTTCCTGATACTCAAACAAGAATAAGATTCTATATTTATCAGCAAAGAGATGGTATTGCTGGGTCTTTTCGGTTTATTCCAAATATTATTCCAACAATTAGTAATCTAGGTTTGCCAGAGGCTTTAATAAATGTAGCAACAATGCCTAGAGGACTTTTCTTAGTTGCTGGACCTGTTTGTTGCGGGAAGACTTTAACGGTTGCATCAATGGCTCAGGCATTGAATGAGCGTTTTGCTCGTCACATTATCACAATGGAAAATCCAGTAGAAATAGTTTATGAGCCAAAGCTTTCCGTTTTTACACAAGTTGAAGTAGGCAAAGTTATTCCTACTTATTTTGACGCATTAACCAATGCTCTTAGAGAAGACCCTGATGTTATTATTATTGGTCAGTTAGCAGAAGCAGGAATTGTAGAACAAGCTTTAATGGCTGCTGAAACAGGGCATTTAGTAATATCAACTTTACCTACTTTCGGTCATGCACAAACTCTAGAGCATATTATTAGTATGTTCCCTCCAGGCAAGCAAGATGAAGCTAGAAATCAGCTCAGTCTTAGCCTTATAGGTATTTTTTCTCAAATGCTAATTCCAAATATAGATTATAAGCAAAAACCTACAGTTGCTTGCGAACTAATGCTCATTAATAGTGGTATGCGAAACCTCATAAGAGAACACAAAAATAATCAATTAGAAACTGCAATGATTATGGCTAGAAGAGAAGGTTGTATTACTTTTAAAGATTCTCTTGAAAAACTGAAACGCAATGAAAGCTTAAATCAAAATATTATTTCTGATCTGCTTCAGGAGTATGAATAATGAAAGAATTAGCCCATAAATATATTTCTCAAACAAAAAACAAACTAGTTGATCTTATTAGCGAGCAGCTTACAAAAAAATATGATGAAAAAAGCAAAGGGAAACTGATATATATTCTTTCTAAAATAAATACTGCTAATGTTTACAATATGATATATGATTATGCAGAAAATCATCCTGAAAGCTGTGAAGCAATTAAAGCTCTTGCTAATTTCGACAATAAAGAAAGCATAGAATATTTTAAAGAAAAACTAAAAAACCATAAATATCCTCATAGAAACTTAATGGTTGAATGTTTAGGAAATTACAAAAAACATGAACTAGTAGACTATATAAAACCTTACTTAGCAGATGAAGACAGACAAGTAAGATTTCAAGCTATTTATGCTCTTTTCGCTATTGGTGGAAAAGAAGCAGCCTTGGCAATGTGTAATTATATATCAGATTCAGACGAATGGATATCTATGACAATTTTACGTTTACTTTGTAAAATGAGAGAAATAGATACTATTCCTATTCTCATAGATAAATACAGTTCTGATAAAGATTTACGTAGAAAAGCGGTAATGATTACCTTTTTATCTAGATTTCAAAGTATTACATTATTAAATACCTTTGACGATGCTTTACACGCTAAAGATGCTAGATTAAAGGCTAACGCTATTGAAGCGATAGGAGAATTGAAATTATCCGAAGAAGAACTATTAAAAAGAGTTTCTCCACATCTTCATGACCCAAATAATAGAATTAGAGCAAATTCCATTCTTGCATTGGCTAAGATTTCTCCTGAAAAAGTAAAAAATCAGATTATTGAAATGTGTAATTCTGATGACGTTCAACTAAGAAGGAGTGCTGCTTTTATTCTCTGTATGATTCCTCCACAAGATTTTTACAAAGAAGCAGAAAATCTTATTGTTGATTCAAACGAAACAGTAAGAAAACGAATGATTCAGTCATTAAGTAATTTTCCTCATGAATTTATTAGTTCTAATATTAACAAAGTTTTATCTGATGAAAACAAATGGATAAGAAAATATGCTGTTGATATGGTGTCTTCAATAAAAGATTTTGAATCTACTCCTATTGTTAATCTATTGAAAAGGGAAAAAGCAGCTCCTAATATTGAAGCTTGCTTAAAATTTCTTGTTATGCATCCTGTTGAGGATGCAATGAATTCCTTAAAATTACATTTTAAAGATAAAAGGCTTCCTGTTGTTAAATCTTTATTAAAAGCTCTTGTGGCTATAGGTGGAATTGAAGAAGTAAAAAAAATAGCTCCTAGATTAGAACAGAGAGACCCTTATGTTGTTCAAAATATTGCCTCTATAATGCTTGAATCTGGTGAGCTTGAAAGTTTAGATGAGTTTTTAGGTAAATTTGAAAGAGCTAAAAGACAAAGCCAATTAGATATGTTGATTCCAACATTAGAAGCTATAGTTGATTTAATTAGAAAAGAAGATGCTATTCCTTCAAAATTGATTGATGCGATTATAGAACGTGAAACAAATTCAAAAAAAGCTATCACTCTAAACAAAGAAGAACTTCTACAATTAGAATTAAAATCAACAGAAATACAGTCTAACCCAGAACAGGAACAACTACTTGAGCAAAATACTAATGAGCTGTTAATTCCTACAGAAGAAGTTCCTGTTCCTTTATTGCAGGAAGATTTGGATTTATTAGATGTATCGAATGTAGCAGTAATTAAAGAAAAGAAAAAAATACTACCACCATATTATAAGGCTGGTTTAAAATCCTATAATTTAGGAAAATATCCAAAGGCAATTGTTGAATTTAATAAATCTATTGAAGCCAAAGAAAATACACCTAATACTATACATTTGTATCTAGGTATTATGTTACACGAACAAAAAGAATATGATAAAGCAATCAAACATTTTAAAATCTTTTTAAATGATGAACCCAATAATCCTAAAGCCAATTATATTATAGGAAAATGTTATAGAAAGTTGAAAGATTGGCAGAACGTTGTGGATACTTATCAACTTTTCGTTCAAAATGATATAGAAGCTACTCCAAAAATGAAAAAGAAAATTAATTTAGACTTGGGTATAGCTTGTGCAATAGTTGGGAAAAACGATTTGGCAGTGAAACTACTATCAAATCTTTTCAAACAAGATAAGAACGATGCAGAAATCGCTTTCTATTTAACTATGGCACTTTATAAAATGAAAAAATATAAAGAGTCTTCTATTATTATTGAAAAAGCTATTAAGATTGCTCCAAAGGGTAAATCTTTACAAAAAAATATTTTAAAATTAGCTCATAATATTCGTAAGAAACTCAAATAAAATTGAAAACAAAGGCTTTCCTATTGAAAGTCTTTGTTTTTTGTTTGTTTTAATTCCAGTTTCAGCAATTCATCGTGATAAGCCCGAATAACACTATTATCTATTTGATTTTTTAAATCTGTATCAATTAAAGTAACCACTTCATGCCAGCTTCCATCTACACCTTTTATACTTGGCATACAGACAAAATCACCTTTTTCATTAGAAAAAATTCTTAAATCTTTTATAACTAAAGAATCATCTAAAATAATAGTAGAAAAAGCTTTCAAATTATTTTTAGGGAATTTTAAAATAGATATACGTATATCTGTGATTTGCACAAATCAATCTAATTAGAATTTTAAAATAAATTCTGTTAAAATTTTCTTTTCGCTAGAAGTTTTATTTTCTAATTCTGGACGGCTTTCATTTTTGTAACTAGCTTTTATTGATACATCTTTTGTAACATCGACAATACCTTCTACTTCAACATTTTCTTTGAGATCTAAGGTATCAAGAACAGTCTTTTTATATGCAACTTTACCTTTTACATTAGGTTTAAAATTGTACACTGCTTCAAGATAATAATCAGAAGATACAGAAGACGGATTAAAATTGTCATCTTCAACTTTAGATTCACTATTAGAAGCTGAAGCACGTACAGACCCTAAAGCTTTATCAGAAGATTGCTGTTCCCCAGAACCTATAGATAAGTTAGACTGATTATATCTACCATAAAAGCTTAATTTGCCAGTTTTACTATAAAGACTCAAAATAGGTGAAGAAGAATCGCCAAAACCAATAGCATTATCTTCATAAGAATTATTCAAAGTAATCAAAGAGGTCAATTCTTTTTGGTTGTTTATATTTAATTCAGAATCATCTAGCTTTATATCAACATTAAGACCAGAAAACCCCGTTTCGATATGCTTTGTTTCATGAGAATAAACTTTATTAGCATTTGGATAATTTAAAATCTGACTACCTAACGATAATTTAAATTCTTCACTAAAACGTTCACTCTTAGAATGAACAGAATTAGAATCTGAATTTTCTATATCGCTATTTAATTTAAAATCAGATATTTCATTAAGAGATTGTGCATAAGAAATAGGTAATGAAACAATTAAATTTAGCACTACAGCCAAGATTAAGTTTTTATGGCTATTTTTCATTCTTATTTCCTTGTTATCTCATAATATGATTATATAGTATAATATGTACATCGACAATATTCAATACAAAAAATATAAATTTTTTATTTTTTATGTAAAGTTAAAAAATGCTTTTTCTAAACTATGATATTTGCTTTTTATATTGTTAATATTATCACAAATTTTTAGCTTTCCTTTATTTATAATAGCTACATGAGTAACTAATTTTTCTACAACTTCAAGAACATGGCTTGAAAAAATAATGGTTGTACCTTTTTCAGACATATTCTTCATCATATTCTTGAAATCTCTAGTTGCTTGTGGATCTAGTCCATTAAAAGGTTCATCTAAAATTAGAAGGGTTGGGTTATGTACAACAATAGATGCTAGAGCCAGTTTCTTTTTCATTCCAAAACTATAATTAGCTGTATAATCATTTGCAGAATTTTCTAAACCAAAAGATTTCAATAAATCTTCTATACGTTCTTTTCTTAAAGAGCTATCTATATTGTACACATCAGCAACAAATTCTAAAAATTGTCTGCCAGTGAGATAGTCATAAAGAAAAACTTCATCTGGCAAATAACCAACTTTTGCTTTTATTGCTGTGGGATTAGAGGCAACCTCTGTACCGTCAATAAATGCAGAGCCAGAAGTCGGTTGTAATAACCCCATAAGCATTTTTAAAGTAGTAGTTTTACCTGCTCCATTAGAACCTAAAAAACCAAACATAGAACCTTTTGGAATTTCTAGACTTAAATCGTCAACAGCTATGTTATCATTGTACTTTTTTGTTAAATGAGAAATTTGTATCATTAATCCGACCTTCAATTCTCTTATTTCTGTTTTCTAAAAGGAATTTTGCATAACTTTTTAATTCTGGAAATTCATCAAAAGCTTTAAATGTAGTTTTGTTTTCCCAAAAATCTTTTAAACTAGAAAAACCAGTTTTTTCATATTCGGCAGCGGTTGCAAGCATTTCAAGCTTATCTATAGCTTTAACAAATCTTCCTTCTATCGTCAAACCATATTCAAATTCTCTGAATAATTTAATACTCTCTTTTATTGCTTCTATCCCAAGAGGGCTAACCACATCTTCTATAGCTTGAGTTTCAATTTCCTCTTTATTTTGAAAATATTTTAAAGCAACAAAAGGAATATCACCGATTCTAGTTTCTCCAATTTCATGGACTATTGCAATAGAAACAGCTTTTTCTCTATCAAGTTTTGCTTCAACTAATGGAGCAAGAAAATGTGTTAAAAAAACAACACCAAAACAATGGTCAGCAATAGATTCACATTCTTTGATTCCTCTAAGTTGCCAACCTGTTCTACGTATTTTTTTTAACGTGAAAAAATCTCGTAAAACTTTATCTAATTCTTCGTTTTTTAATTTCATATAACTTTTGAGTGGACCATGGGGGGATCGAACCCCTGACCTCAGCGTTGCGAACGCTGCGCTCTCCCAACTGAGCTAATGGCCCAAAATTTGTTTTAGTATAACACAGTTATGAAACATTACAAAATAAAAAAATGTGAATAACGAAAACTGTGATATAATACCCTATTATGAATAGATTTCAAAGGACAAAAATATTACTTGGCAATGAAGCTTTTGAAAAATTACAAAAAGCTCATATAGCGGTATTCGGTTTAGGCGGTGTAGGTAGTCATGCAGCTGAAAGCTTGGCTCGTTCAGGAGTTGGTGAATTGACTATAGTTGATTTTGACAAAGTCAATCCTACAAATATAAATAGACAAAATATAGCTCTTGATTCAACAATAGGTATGCCGAAAAGTCAGGCTATGGCAGATAGAATAAAGCTTATAAATCCTAATTGCAAACTTCATGTTATAGATAAATTTTATGAAGCTTCAAATTCTGATGAAATAATAAATACTAAGTTTGATGCGGTAATTGATGCTATAGACACTTTTAATTCAAAAATTAAGCTGATTGTGGAATGCAAACATAAAAAAATACCTATTTTTTCTGCTATGGGAGCCGCTGGCAAAACCGACCCATCTTTAATTAAAATAGGTGATATTTCTAAAACTATAGTTTGTCCATTAGCAAAAAAAGTTAGAAAAACTCTTAGACAAATGAATATACATAAAGGTGTTCCTGTAGTTTATTCTGTTGAAGACCCTGTAACAGCTTTTTCTTATACACTTTTTTCAAAGGAAGAATCAGAACTAAATCCTGGTCTTGAAAGAATGATATTGGGTTCTATAAGCTACATACCTGCTATTTTTGGTTTTACTATAGCAGGAATGGTTATAAAAAAACTTATTAAACCCCCAATAAATAATTAAAAAGCTAATGGATAATTTATGAACAGACACTAATCCGTGTTTGGTTTTTAAAATTTCCCTAGTAAAAGCTCGCCTTGAGCGGCGATTCCTTCGACTTTAACACCCGATGCATCAGCAAAGGTGTAACCAAAACCAAATTCTAAAATTATATTACGGTTTAATGGTAAAATTCCTAAAATCATAGGTTCTAAGAATCCAAAACTACCTTCTTTATATACGTGACCTGATGCTTTGCTTTTTAATTTAAAATTTCCCACACCACAACTAACACGCCATCTAAATCTAGGATCTTTTTTGAATGAATCTTCCATAGAAACACTAGACATATCAAGATTATATTTTAACATCTCGCTAGTCTGTTCACCAGCACAAAAGCTAAGACCAAACTGTGGGTCGTTCATCGGTCCGCCAACAATTCTAACACCCCACATCGCCATATCACCTTCAAATTTTAATTCAGAAGACCGATTGTGTTTATATCTTAAAGTAGGACCAATACCAAAGCTAAAATTATTCTCGTTTTCTTCATGTCTATCTATCATTAAAGTTGGCCCCATTACACAATATGCAGGGGCAATCATATAGAGAGTAAAAACTAAAACAAAGATAGATATTCTATAAAATGATTTTTTCATAGAACATCTATCGGAAAAGTGATTACTTTTTTAATGAAAACAGAATAAAATTAGATTATTTTGAAAAGTCAAAACCTATTTCTTTTGAAAGGCTTTCTTTCATTTTATCAACCCAATAACCTTTATAACCAAGTTTTTCAGCTCTATTGATAGCAATGTAAGCTCTACCTTTAAGATTTTTTTGGGAATAAGCCATTGCTAATAATACTTGATTCCAACCATTGTTTGCTTTTAGTTCTTCAAGATATTCTATTGTTTTGTCTGGCTGATGAAGTGCTAAATGTAATGAAGCCATATCACAAAGAACTAATTCGTTAGTTGGATTTAGCTTGAGTGCTAAAGATAATTCTTCAAAAGCGTCCATATAAGAACCGTGACCTGTAAAAATAAGACCAAAAGCTCTGTGGGCATCAGGATCGTCAGGAAACTCATTTAGCATATTATTTGCATAGTCTTTAACTTTGAAAAAATCTTCTTCTGTAGAAAGACCTAATAAAGATAGATAAAAATATATTTTTCCTAGTTGCAAATAGGCTATCTTCGCCTGTTCATTTTTGCTATCAAATCTTATAGCATTTTCATAATGACTCCAAGCTTTTCTAAGCAATTCTGCATTTCCTAATCTTAAACCATCTTCTACCATAGTCTTGAAATCAACTAATGGAATACCTTCCACTACTCTAATAGACATGGCATAAGCACCAATAGAAGATGTAACGAATACCAATAAAATAAATAAAAATTTGATTTTATTGTTGATAGACATTTTTATACTCCTAATGTTATAAATACTATAATAATATTTATCACGATATAAATAATAAAATCTACAAAAAAAACTATCAATATGAAAAACTACAAAAAGTGTGCGATAAATAACTTTAAAAACTTGTTTTTTAAAAATAAAAAAGCTTTTACGTTAATCGAAATTCTTACTGTTATATTTCTGATTGGTGTAATAGCTTTACCTTTCACTAATATGTTTATTTTTGGTGTTAAGGGAAGCAATAGCAATTCAGACCATGTTATTGGTTGTAATCTAGCTAGAGAAAAAATAGAAGAAATTAAAGGTTTACCTTTTGAAATTGTAAAGTCTGATTACGATAATTTTAGAGATGTTTTTCAAGATCGTGCAAAATACGATGATGCTTATTACAATGCCGATAGTTTTGTGGATTATTTTTCTGATGTTTATACAGAGTCTTCGCTTCGAAATTCAGATATTGGGACAACTTATAAAAAGCTAAAAGAACTCTACCCCAAAGCTTATTTAAAAGAAGTCAGTTTATATCCAGAGGATTACTCTAGGTTTAGACGAGTAACCAAAGTAGAAGAAATAATTGAAGCAGCCTCTGCTCCAAAGTTAAAAAAAGTTAGTGTTTTGGTTTTTAACGAAAAGAATCAAAGAATTGCAGAATTAAGAACTTATGTAGGTAAACAGAAATGAAAAAGACTTACCTAAAAAATGGTTTTACGCTAGTTGAATTGTTGATGGGAATGAGTTTGACATTATTAATTAGTGGAATTATATATTTAATGCAATCAACAGGCACTTCAACTGTTAATAAGGGAGCAACAAAGTTACTTTTAACTTCAGAAGTTAGAAATAAAATGGAGTATATTGTAGCAGACCTAAGAAATGCTAAACAGATTTTAGAAATACAACCAGATTATTTAAAAGTTCAAACATACAAATATTCTATAGATAAGCAAGAACCAGGAGAAGATGCATTAGTAGTCGTAGAATACGAAGTTGAAAGAGCAGAGAATAGACACATATTATGGAGAAGCGAAAATCGTGAAAATCCTTCAAAGTTGCTTACTTTTGAAAAGATTGGCGAAGAAATATTTAAACCATATTATGAACAATTTGATGAAAATTCACCTGCTGGTTGGGTTTATTTACCTTATGATATGGTTTCAAATGATTCTGGCCAACGAACAAGAATTTCTTTTATAAAAATATTGCTTAGCTTTAAACAGGGCAAAGAACAAGCAAATCTAGCAACTTCTGTAACACTAAAACCAGCTCAATCTCGTATACGACAGCCAAATTGGAAATTACGCAAATGATTTAGGTGAAAAAATGATAGAAAGAAGAAAAAGTAAAAAAATATTTATTGGCAAAGTTGCAGTTGGAGGGGATGCTCCAATAACTGTTCAGACTATGACTAAAACAGATACTCGTGATGCAAAAGCAACAACAGATGAAATAAAGCGTCTTCATATTGCAGGTTGTGATATAATTCGTTTAGCTGTTCCAGATATGCAAGCGGCTTTAGCATTAAAAGAGATATGTCAAAATAGTCCAATACCCGTTCTTGCTGATATTCATTTTGATCATAGATTAGCTTTACAATCTATAAAAAGTGGTGTTCATGGTTTAAGACTCAATCCTGGAAATATTAGAAGCGAAGAAAAAATAAAAGAAGTAATAGCAGCTGCCAAAGACAATAAAATACCTGTTAGGGTAGGAGTAAATGCAGGTTCTCTAGACCCAGATTTAAAAGCCAAATATGGTGGTGTCACAGGTAAAGCTCTAGCGGAGTCGGCTTTAAAAGAAGTTGCTCTTTTGGAAAAATGTGGCTTTGATATGATTAAAATAGCTGTAAAATCCTTTGATTTAGCTACAATGACAGAAGCGGTAAAGATAGTAGCTTCTTCTTGTGATTATCCGCTACATTTAGGAGTAACAGAATCTGGTTTGCCAGAAGATGGAATAGTTCGTTCTTCTATAGGTATAGGTAATTTATTAATGCAAGGAATAGGAGATACTATCAGAGTTTCTCTAACTGGGGATTCAGCTGATGAAGTAAAAACAGGAATAAGGATTTTGAAAACTTTAGGGCTTAGAGCTTCTGGTCCTACTATAGTTTCCTGTCCAACTTGTGGGAGAACAGAAATACCGCTTCAACAGATTGCAAATCAAGTAAAAGAACGCTTAGAAGGAATAAAAGAGCCTTTGCATATAGCTGTAATGGGTTGTGTTGTCAATGGTCCTGGAGAAGCTGAACAAGCTGATTTTGGTATTGCTGGTGGAAAAGATAGCGGTCTTGTTTTCCGACATGGAAAAGTAATAAAAACTCTTCCTGCTAATCAATTAGTTGATGGTTTGATGGAAGAAATACATAAATTTTTAGATAAAAAAGAAAACTAATGGAGACATCAAATGAATCTTTTGCATAAATCAATGTTGTATAAGTCTTTATTAAAGAACATAACGTTGATTGCAATTTTTATGTTATTTTCGTTTTCTAATTCTTTATTAGCACAAGAAGATAAAACTTCTATCATTCTTTATAGCAGTAATGTAGAATTTACCTATCATCAGCCTTTTAGAAATGGTTATAAATCAAATCATCCTAGTTATATAGAAGTGCCAAAACTAAATCAAATTTTAAATATGTTACAGAATTATATACAGTATCTAAAGAAGCTAGGTAGGGTAAATGGAAGCCCAAATATTAGAATTAGCTATGCTCCAGATTCTGAATTAGAATCTGATGAAGTTCAGACAAGAATTATAAAAATAAATGACTTAGGTTTGGCTAGTATAATAAACAAGACTAATCGCTATTTGACAGAATATGGTTTTGTGAAAGTCGAAGATATTTTAGATAATCCAAGTGCAGTACAAGATTTACCTGAACAAGACATAACAAAATCTAGCAATTTCTGTAAATCTGCCTATTTTAATAATATTTCAATTGCTTTGCCAAGTAATGAACCTGACACAAATTATGAAATAGCTGATAGTCAAACAGTTTTTACAACTAGACCTAGCAAAAAAACAAATCTTATATATAAGCTTTCTTTAAGTAATGAAGCAGATAATGGACCTTTTTCTGATGAAGCCGAAATATGGTATCAGAAAATGAAAATTTCTTCAGATCAAAAATATTTAGCATTAACAGATGGGTTAGTGCCATATATTATTGATTTATCTAGCAAAGAAAAGTCTAAATTATATCCTGATAAAGATAATATTAGCCTTTTAGATTATGTTTGGTCTCCTGTTCAAAATATATTAGTAGGTATTGTTATTGATGAAAAAACCGAAAATCGTCAAATATTTATGTATGACGCCGAGAAAAAAGAAATGTTGGATATTGGCGGTTTTTCTAAAGTTTTTGAAGCAAATTATCTTTATGCTATGCCTATTTGGTCTAATAAAGGAAATAAGCTTGCTTTTATTTCTTCAAAATCTATCAGTATAATTGATTTGATTGAAAAGAAAGCTCAAGCGAACATAGTTAATGTTGAAGGAGAAATTGCAGAATTTATATGGTCTGAAGATGCGGAATCCTTTGCTTTTGTTGAAGTTAAAGGACAAGCAAGAAGTCAGTATCACTTTGACGATTATGATTTTAAAGGTTGTGTTCTTCACCGATATAGATTTGTAAATTCTATGTTTTCAGCAGCCGAAGATTATGCTCAATGCATCGAATCAAGAAATACTATAAAAATTATTTCTTTTACAGATAAAGATCAGATTTTATATTTAGAAGGCAAATTAGTAGCACCAGACATTCCAGGTAGTTACTGGGATTTGAGTAAGACGTTTAAAGCCTTTTTAACACCTTTACCTACAGAAGTTATTAATGCTGAAGGGAAAATAACTAATGAAAGTGTAAAGCCCCAGCAACTTCCTATGCAATATTTATATGTTTTCAGAAGCCAAGATAGTAAAAATGCTAATATTTATGATTCTGGAAATGGGCACAGCAATCTGCTTTATACAGAAGATTTTTATAGTAGTTGGTTTATAGGTCTTTATTTGCAAGGTGGAATCTATTATAAAGGCAACGTATATAATTATAGAAATTCTCCTTATCCTTTTCAATGTGACAACTATGCCTATTTTATGGATATGACAAAAGGTCATGTTGGGTTATTGATGAAATTTTTAAAAGACTATAACATACGCTCTACAGATTCAGACCCAAAGCAAAAAAAGTTGTTTATGCAGGCTAATTTTTCTGGAATACTTAATATATGGTCTATAGATACAAGAGACTTATTTAATTATTTAATAAATGGTGATAAAGAAAGAGAAGTAAAAAAAGAACCAGTCAAAGAAGAAGTTTCAGTAGCAACTCAAACACAAAAAATAAGAACTATGTTTGACGAAAACAATTTTGATGATAATAAAGATATTCCTCTTCAAGAATAAATCTTTATTTACTTAGTCTAAATTGCCACAATTTCGTTCGCACAGTCTCTCGCAGAGTCTGTGCGAACGAAATTGTAATTTGATGAAAAATCAGTGTTTATTTGTTTTGTAGTCTACCCATTGTCATAAACGTATAGCTTTCAGGGCTAATGCCCTTATGCTATACGTTTACGATAAATATGTTGGCTTTTCTTATCTCTCAATTCTTTTAAAAGCGGACAGTTGCTTGCTCAACCTTATTCTCCTCCGCGGTCTCTGTTAATTTGTACCTTCGGATAGACTTTGAGGGAACGAGCCTTGTGCGGAGAATAGAGGTCTCGCGTCTACTGTCCGCTCACTCACCACC
>CAJOQX010000356.1 GCA_905236865.1 Candidatus Rifleibacteriota bacterium | reverse complement strand
GTTTTCTGTCATTTTACCCAAATAATTCTTTTTCTATGGCTTCGTATCGGTTCATAACCTGTCTTACAAGGGCACGTTTTTCTAAATATGTTCCAGGATAGAAAGAACCCTTGAATCCTGCAGTAATTATATTCTTGAAGGTTTTCAAGTCAATGTCAATATTATCTACTACACGCTGTAATTCGTCTATAGGAGTTGTTCTAGAAACAAGTCTATTGTCTGTACATATAGTAACAGAAAGTTTGTTTTCAAGCATTTTCTTTAAAGGATGTTCTGAAATGCTCTTTATTTCTGGCAATGTCTGTAAATTACTTGTTGGACAAACTTCAAGAGTAATACGACGACAAGCAATATAATCAACCAAACGTTTTATATAAGATTCGGGATCTCCGTGTTCACCATTTAATATTTTTTCATCTGTAATTTTGTCAGTATTGAAAAGATGAGTTCCATGACCAATTCTGTCAGCATGACATTCAGTGATTGCTTGGAAAATAGATTCAGCACCAAAAGCTTCCCCAGCATGAACCGTTTTTTTAATGAAATTATAATGAGCTATGTCATAAGCTTTTTTATGGTCTATAGCAGGCCAACCAGCTTCTGCACCAGCCAAGTCAAAACCAACAACTGGCAAACCTTCTTCGTGAGCTAATTTAACAGTAATTCTAGCTAATTCTTGAGAAGCAACACCAACTACACGTCTTGCAGGCGTATATTCCAAAGAATCAAAAAGATTTGCATAATAATCAGAGAAAAACCTGTTGCAAAATCTCATAGCACAGTTAATTATACCATAATTAAATGGAAGTTCTTTCCCACTTTTAACAGCTTCTGAATTGTTATGTTCTTCTTGGGCTCTTTTTAAACCTTTATTTACAGCTCTAACAGAATCTAGAACACCGAATTTTCCATTTACGAAGTGTTGTTGTGGAGCGAATCTAGCTTCAATATAAATAACATTTTCAGCTATATTATCCATCGCCAATTCATAAGCAACACGTTCCAAATTTTCAGCATTCTTTAATACAGAACATGTAAGTCCAAATCCTTGAAGGTAATCTGGTAAATCTTTATATTTTTCCTTAAATACAAGCTCTTTAAGACCTTCTTCAGTATAAGAAGGTAATTCAACTTTTTCTTGTTTGGCAAGTTCAATTAGTGTAGAAAGACGAAGAGAGCCGTCTAAATGCAAATGTAAATCTGTTTTTGGAATTCTTTCGATAAATTCTCTTGAAATTTTTGTCATTTTTATTTTCCTTTTCCTTTTCAACTTATTAATAATATAACTTTACATTAAGTTTATTGATATGAGCAACTATTTAGTAAAAAAAATTTTAGTTGTTATAAATAGCTTTATTATGTTACTTTTCTATATTTAGAAATTAGTTTTTCACAAAGAACAGGAATAGAATACATCTAATGTCTAAGGATTTAGAAGAATTAAGAGAATTTTATAATCATAGATTAGCTTTAAATTATGGTGATGATTCGTCAAAAGAAACACCTGAATATTGGGATTTGGCAGCTGAAAGTTTTTCTAAATCTGCTCATTCTTCTAAAGGAAGAAAAACTGCTGAAGATTTTTTAAATAGGTTTAATTGGGAAAAAGATGAAAAAGTATTAGATGTTGCTTGTGGTCCTGGCACTTACGCTATTCCTTTGGCGATACGTGGTTGTAAAGTTACTGGTATAGATTTTTCTTCGGAAATGCTTAAACAACTACGACTTCAATCAGAAAAAGAAAATGTTGTCGGTATATCAACAATACAAAATTGGTGGCTTGAAGCAAATTTTCCAACCATATTTGATACCGTTCTTTGTTTGAATAGTCTCGGAGTTATAACAACAGATTCAAAACATACTGCACATTTAGACAAATGTTTATCAAAGTTATATTCTATTGCAAAAAAAAGACTAATAGTGCTAATACCACACTCTGATTCTATATTAGACGAAGAAATGAGAAAAATACTCAAAATAGATAAAATTCCATTAGAAAGGCTTCGTATAGCATTGATATACCTTGCTATGGTTGATCAAGGTATGTTGCCTTCTTTAGAAATAATAGATGGAAGAGATAAACGAAACTTTAATTATATAGAAGAGGCTTGTGATTTCTTGTTAAAAAGAAGTGGAATGCTGGGAATAGAAAATACAATAAAAGCTAGATTTATAGATTATTTACAGAGTATTTTGCAAAAAAATGGAGATGGGACATTTTGTCTTAACTATAATGTGAAACAGGCTATTTTTACAGTAAATAAGTAACTTGGTGGCAAGGTAATATAAGTGCCTAATGGTTCTTATAGTTGATATAATTTTGAACTTGGACTTATGAATAATCAAAATAACTTATAATCAACAATAACTGCCTAATATAAAAGGGGGCTTCAATGGCTAATTGTCTTTTAATTGATGGTAATAACATAGTTTTTAGAGCTTTTTATGCATTTGGAAATCAACGTTTGAAAAC
>CAJOQX010000355.1 GCA_905236865.1 Candidatus Rifleibacteriota bacterium | reverse complement strand
TTCGTTTCTGTTATGTTCTGTTTTAACAGATGAAAGTTTGAATAATAATTCTGTATATAAAAATAACCATATAACAATCAATAATTATGTTATAATATAACAAAGGGTAACTAGGTAAATACAATTATGGGCAACATAGATGTTTTAAGCAAACAGTTTATGAGCGACAATGAAATATTTGCCGATGCTTTCAACTTCCTACTCTATGGAGGAAAGCAAAAGATAAAGCCAGAAGATTTGAAGCCGCTGGATACTAATTCTATTTCTGTCGAAATCAATGATACTAAAATTTCATCAGCTTTTCAGAAAAATAGGGATGTTTTCAAAATTCTGTCACCAAAAAAGACTGATAAAGTTGGTTTTCTAATTTTAGGTGTAGAAAACCAAGCTAAAATTCACTATGCTATGCCTGTGAGAACAATGCTTTACGATTCAATGCAGTATGCAAGTCAAGTTGACTTAAAGAGCAAAGAAAACAGAAAAAATAAGAAATGCTCTAACAGTGATGAGTTTTTATCAGGTTTTACCAAAGAAGACAGACTAATTCCTGTTATAACGCTAGTTGTCTACTTTGGAAGCAATGAATGGGATGGACCTACAAACATAAAAGATATGTTTATAAATGTTGATAAATCTGTTTCAAAATACCTTCCTAATTATTATTTAAACTTAATATCTCCACAATTGTCAGATTTGGAATTGTCCAAGCTTAAATCTGAACTAGGCGTTGTAATGCAATTTATTAAGAATTCCAACGACAAAAACAGACTATTAAAAAGCCTCGAAAAGAACAAGAGATTGCAAAAAGTAAGCAATATTTCTGCAACCTTAATTAAGGAAACAACAGGCTTGAACTTGAAAATCAGTAAAGAAAAGGAGTTTATAGATATGAACAAAGGTGTAAAGGAATTATTGGATGATACTAAAAAAGAAGGTAAAAAAGAAGGTAAAAAAGAGGGTAAACTTAGTGCTTTTTACGATATGATTAAACAAGGACTAATTACTTTAGATCAAGCAGCTAATTCTTTAGGAATTTCAACCAAGCAACTACTAGATGATTTTAAAGAATGTAATCTTGTTCTATAATAAATGAATATAGCTATCAAAAAAATATCTATATATGTAAAGCAATTAAGTAAAAAAAGTTAGTTATTTAATTGCTTTTTTATTTCCAAACTATTTTTTTATATAAATCCATTATTAATAGGAATAGATTTCTTACTTAACATCAATAAAAGATTCTATTGAGCTAGGGTCTTTTTGTTTTTTATAAGATTTTTGTAGTTCAATATCAAAATCGTTAATTGCGGTTTCCCAATATCTAGCCAAAGCAAGGGTAGTTTTATTTATCAGGAAAAGAAACAAAATTTTCACTTTTAGAACTAATTATTTATCATTAACTTTCCAATAGCCACTCTTATTTGAACCCACTCTTTTAATGTATCCATTTTTCTTTAGATAAGCAATATTATTATCAATTGCTGTACCACTTATTTTAAGCAATCTCTGCAATTCTGCTTTTGTCACGTTGGGATTATTTCGCATTTCCTTCAATATAGTTTGTCTAGTTTGACTTAAAGGCTTAAGTTTATCACCAATCTTATCACCAACTTTATTACCAAATCAAACTACCCCATAGCATTGGTAATAAATCTTCAATATGGTTGGTAATAAAATTAGTCTCTACTGCCTACAAAATATACATAAAACCAGCAAAACCATAAATAAACCCCTATTAGTTTTGCCTTAAAAACACAAACTAATTTACCAACCCATACCCAAAATTTGACTTCATTAAACTATTAGTTTATATCTTATAAACTTACAAAAGTGGAGTTTTTTAAATTAGAGCAACAACTAGTTTAAAAGGACTTGTCATTGCGAGCCATCTTTAGATGGCGTGGCAATCTAGTCTTTCCAGATTGAAATTACTCATTGCTAATTACTAATTAGAAAAAATGGTTTTCTCAAGCACAACATTTCTATTTTTATTCCTGCCAGCAGTAATATTTTTCTACTGGTTA
>CAJOQX010000354.1 GCA_905236865.1 Candidatus Rifleibacteriota bacterium | reverse complement strand
TTTTAACTCATATTGAACAGAAATCTTTACCCAAGTTTCTTGCGGAGTACCATTATTTAGTATTGGAGTAAATACCCATCGTCTTAATGTTTGAGCTCCATTTATAGCTAATTTCGGATCAATAGTCGAACTCATAGCTATTACATCTCCTACAGTTCCACTTGGCAGTATTAAAACTCTATAAACGACTTTACCATGTATACCCTGTTTTCGTGCCCATTCAGGATAATCTGGCTGAACTTTTTTAACTATAGAAGGAGCTTTAAAATTATCTATATTCCCACCAAAAGCTTCAATAGAATCTATTTCCACGATACTATTTCCAGAATTGTCTTCTTCATCACCAGTCTTATTAATATCTGACGGTGTAGCAAACATCATACTATCATCTAAAACAGATTCTGGCTTTAGCATTGAATTGTTTGAAATATCCGTATTCCCACCAAAATTATTAAAATTGGGATTAGATTTAGAAAAATCAACACTTAAATCACTAACTTCTTCAAATAAAGGTGTATTATGTGTTGGTTTTACAGAAGAAGTTTCTTTTAAAGTTTTACTTATAACAGATGGAAGATTAGTTGAAGCAGTCTTAACAGCCACTACAGTTGATATATTTTCATTTACAGTTTTTTTATCTGTTTTTTTCACACTTTTTTTGTTTATTGTCGGTTTAGTTTCTTTTTTTTTATTAACCTTTGTTACTGCTTTTTTTGTAGCTTTATCAATAGGTTTAACATTTGATTTTGTTTTTTTGTTTTTGGAAATATTATTATCTTTATTTTTTATAATTTTATTTGTATTACCTACTGCTTTTTTAGCTCCCTTTTCTTTTTTTATAATTGCGGAAGCACCAATTTCTGCTTTATCAATTTTTGCAAATAAAGTTACAGGAAAAACTTTTTGTTTATTATGTGGAATTGTCTTAAATCCCATATAAATAGATAGAAACAGAAACAAAAATAAATGAATTATAATTGAAAGATGGTATTCATTTAGTTCTATCTTCTTTACATTTGCTGATATTAAACTTAATTTTCTCATCTTTTTTCATTTTTTGTTGATAAACCAACGTTTATAGCTCCTGAAGTTCTTATTTGGTCAAGAACCTTGATTACACAACCATAATTTGTTCCTTCATCAGCTTCAACCATAATAGGTCTTTCAAGAGAAGTAGAAATCCATTTTTTTACTATTCCATCTAAAACAGCTAAATCTACCTGTTTTCCTGCAACAAAGGTATTCCCTGTTTTTGTGATTTGAACAGTCATATTATCTTTTTCCATAGAAACAGAAGCTGATGCTTTTGGAACATTTACAGGAAGCTTTTTTTCATTAGAAGCAAAAGAACTTGTTATCATAAAGAAAAACACAAGCAAAAGAATAACATCTATGAGATTTGTAACAACAATCTGTGGTTTTGTTTTACTTCTTCTATGCAGCAATTTCTTCAAGATTCCCCTCCAAAGCATTAATTTGATTAGCCAAATCTAAAGAATGAATTTCAACCTGTTCAATAAAATCGTTACTTTTTGATTCGCACCAATTATGAGCAACTAGAGTAGGAATACCAACTAGCAAACCCGCTGCAGTTGTATACAGAGCTTCAGAAATACCTCCTGCAAGTGCTGTTGGATTACCGATTCCAACATTTGAAATAACGCTAAATGCAGAAATCATTCCTGTTACTGTACCAGTAAGGCCTAACAATGGAGTTATAGAAGCTATAGTCGACAACTTGCTTAAATTTCTGTCATACCTTTTTACTTGAATCATTGCTTCATGCTGCATTACATCAAGTAAATCTTCTTTTTTATAATTTAGGTGTTTTAATCCAGATACAATAACAAAAGAAAGAGGTGAAGCTTCATCACGACATATTTTTATTGCTTCTGAGAAATGCTTATCGTTAATTGCTAGTTTTATTTTTTTCATAAAGGTAGCATTATTAGACTTATTTCTACAATAAAACCTTATTCGTTCTATGAAAATGGCAAGTGCAACTACAGAACAAAACATAATTAAATACATAATAGGACCGCCATTAACGAATATATCAATTAAAAACAAGCTCTTCATAATGCCTCCAAAATCTATATATATAAGATTTTATCGACATTTTAAAAGAAGAAGATTATATTCGATATAATTTTATTGCTTCAGTGAATGAATACCAATAATCTGAGGATTGCCACAGAATATAAATAAAGAACAAATAATAGTAACGAAAACAAAAGACATGAACTTGTAAT
This sequence comes from Candidatus Rifleibacteriota bacterium, assembly GCA_905236865.1. Classification (GTDB taxonomy): domain Bacteria; phylum Muiribacteriota; class Ozemobacteria; order Ozemobacterales; family Ozemobacteraceae; genus RUG334. Next base: position 149 of record CAJOQX010000354.1, on the reverse strand, counting down.
TTTTACTGGGCAAACGCATTAAAATTTTGTTAAAATTAAGATAGCTAGTAATAATCATAATTTTTGTAGATAAGGTAAAAAGATACAACAAGGAATCAAAAGACCTTACAAAAGCGATAGATAAGACAGTTGACGAATGTATCTCAGAA
>CAJOQX010000353.1 GCA_905236865.1 Candidatus Rifleibacteriota bacterium | reverse complement strand
AATGGTCTAGATATTATATATCCTAAAATACATAGAGAACTATTTGAACAAATAAAAGCAAAGGGAACATTGATGACTGAATTGATGCTTGGAGCTAAACCTCAAAAAGGTTTTTTCCCTACAAGAAATAGACTTATAGCAGCTTTATCCGATGTGATTGTTGCTTTACCGTCAGAAGAATCTAGCGGAACTTATATTACTGTAAAGTGGGCTAATAAATTAGGTAAAAAATTGATTCAAGCATAAAAAAACACTTGGTTTTTCCCAAGTGTTTTTTTTATTTTATTAATGACAACAACCACCACTACAGCAATCACATCCACCACCACAAGAATGATGAGGTCTTTCGCTTGCATCTTTTATATCCATCAGTTCTAATTCAAATGTTAAATTTTTACCTGCTAGAGGGTGATTTGTATCAAGTTTGACTTTTTTATCATTGAAATCAATAATAGTAGCTAGAAAATCACCACCATCTTGTGGAGTTACAACAATTTGCATATTTTTTTCTAATTCAGGATTTTCACCAAAATTTTCAATAGGAACATCGAAAATTTGCTTTTCATCTCTAGCTCCATAACCTTCTTCTGGTGTTAATTTGATGGTTTTCTTTTCGCCTACAGCCATTCCCATAACGCCTTTTTCAAAGCCTTCAATTAAACCACCTTCACCAACAACGAAATCTAGTGGTGAGCCTTTTAGACTGGAATCAAAAACTTTTCCATCGTCAAATTTGCCTGTATAGTGAACAAAAACCCAATCGCCATTCTTTACTTTTGTCATTGATTTATATCCTTTTTGCTGTTTCCAGCCATTTATTTATTGCTTAAAATACTTGAATAATTTAACTAAGTCAACAAAAATCGTAAAAACAAACTTGCTCTATTTATAATTATCTATTATTATACTATAAAAAGTTAAAAGCGTTGATATTAAAGACAAAAGGGTATTAATCAAATTTGTCTTTAACTTATAGCTTGCAGCTTAAAACTTAAAACATACAGCTTATAATTAATATGGAGGCATTTTAATGCTGACTGGTCGTTGGACTGATAACAACAATATTCCCCTTGTTAGAGAAGAAGTTTTAAAACCTGGTAGTTTACATACTTTATTAAAAGAAGCAGTTGCAAAATTCTCTGAAAAACCTGCTTTCAAAATGGGTGATTTTAGAATGACTTACAAAGAATTAGGGTCTATTACGGCAACAATAGCAGGTAATCTTCGCTTATACGGATTAGAAAAACAGCAAAAAGTTCTTATATTTTTGCCAAATACACCTGAAACAGTAATAGCTATTTGGAGTGTTGTTATTGGTGATTGTACTTGTGTAATGACAAATCCTCTATATTCTGATAGCGAATTATTACACCAAATCACAGATTCTGAATCTACTATGATTATAACTTGCGATCTTCTTTTGCCAAAAGTTATAGATGTTTTAGATAAAACTTCTGTGTCAGATGTTTTTGTTGTTAAACTTTCTGATGCAGAACAAAATTATGAAGATGAAAGAATACATCCTTGGTCTGATTTGTTAAAGCCAAACCGTGGATATTATTGCAAACATATAGATCCACAAAAAGATTTGGCTTTCTTGCAGTATACAGGTGGAACTACTGGTGTTTCAAAGGGATGTATGATTACTCATGCTAATGCTCTTGCGAATTGTCAGCAAGTTAGTTCTATGTTTACAAAATATTTGTTTGAAGGGCAGGAAGCTTTTATCTGTGTTCTTCCTTATTTCCATAGTTATGGACTGATGGTTTCTATTTTATTCCCAACAATGATAGGTGCTAGTCAAACTCCATTGCCTCGTTTCAGTCCAAAGGGTTTCTTAGCTACTATCCAAAAAGAACGTATTACCGCAATGCCTTCAGCTCCATCTATCTTTAACGCCTGCATTACTCAGAAAGATATAGACAGTTACGATTTGTCTTCTTTGAAAGTTCTAATATCTGGTTCTGCACCTCTTTCTCTTGCTAATATGCAAGCTTTTGAACAAAAAACAGGGGCTATCATTTCTGAAGGTTACGGTTTAAGCGAAGCTTCTCCTGTAACCCATTTCTCAAATATGGACTTCCCTAAAAAAGAAGGTTCTATTGGTATGCCTCTACCATTTACAGAAGCGAAGATTGTTGACGTAGAATACGGTATTAAGGAAATGGGCGTTGGTGAACAGGGCGAACTTTGTATTAGAGGTCCGCAGGTAATGCTTGGTTACTATAATCATAAAGTTGAAACCGACTTAGTTATAAGAGATGGATGGTTGTATACTGGCGATATAGCTAGATATGATGAAGATGGCTATTTCTATATTACTGACCGCAAGAAAGATTTAATAATATGTGGCGGTTATAATGTTTATCCAAGAGAAGTTGAAGAAGTTCTTTACAAGTATCCTAAAGTTCGTGAAGCTGCTGTTATTGGAGCTAAGAGTGAAACAAGAGGTGAAATAGTTAAGGCATTTGTTGTTTTGAAAGAAGGCGAAACTGCTGATTCTAAAGAAATAATCGCTTACTGTCGTCAAAATCTTGCAAACTACAAAGTTCCTAGGGAAATAGTGTTTAAAGACTCTTTGCCAAAATCAGCAGTAGGTAAAATTTTACGCCGACAACTACAAGAACAATAAAAAAGGGAATAATTATGAAACTAGATTTATCAAAAGATGAATTAAAAAGACTTATAGATTTATTGAGCATATCAGATTGGATTATTTGTGCTCAAGATGTTGATAGCGATGAAGATGAAGATAAGAAACCATATTTAAAATTGTTACAGAAAATATATGGAGAAGCTTATAGGAATGGCTTAAAAGATTGTGTTGAAAAATCAGAAGATTCAGATGAATTCTTTTTTAATGATGATTTTAAAGAAGAATCATTAACACACCAATTTATAGATGAATATGAAGATGCTTGTTTTTGGGACAATTTAATTGAAAAACTTGCAGAACGCGACTATATCAAGGAAACCAAACATAAAGAAATAGATGAAGTTGGGGAAGATGATGAAGGTGAATCATATAGAATGAAACGTTTTGCTAGAATAACTGAATTGGAACAACAGTATAACGAAGAATTTGAGAAAAATGGTCTTAAATATCTTGAACTTAATACCCCAAAAGATAAACTAGCAAAGGTTCTTGGCAAGTAAATAAGATATAAGATATAAGATATAAGATACTACAAATAGCCCCAAAGATTTGGGGCTATTTTCTATTCTACGTAAATAGTAACTTCAGTAGCAATATCCCCATCTGTCATAGCACAAATGCGGTGCTGACCTTTTTCCATTTTCCAATATGTTTCATAAGGGGCTTTTGAACGTTCGAACTCATAACCATCAATTATCCAAATTATTTCATCGACAGCTTGAGAAGGCAAAGCTCTTAAATGACACATATTTTCGTGACTAGGTAACATAACAAATCTATCTCCATCATAAGGCGATAATATTTTTATAGAATATCCAAAAGTAGAGTTTGATTCAACTTTATTATCCTTGGGAATACTTTTGTTTACTTCCTCTAATTTATATGGGTCTACATCTGTTAACATTTTACGGTGTTGAAGCCAACTGGCGTAATCCGTAGATAATGTGTGATATTCTCCAAAACCTTTATGGAAAGTGCAAATTCCAGGATTAGAGTTTTCTTCTGTAAAATAATCTGTTCCTGTTAATGGACAAAAAATACCATTTGGAAACTTTCCTGAAAAAGAACATATTTTTTGTTTCTTTATTTTTTGTGGTTTTAAAGGCTCTTTGCAAGGATATATTTTTTCAAGATAATCAACTATATCTTTATAAATAGGTCCACAAGCAACTGCACCGCTTAATCCTCTTGTTGGTGTACCAGAAAAATTTCCAACCCATAAAGCAATAATAAAACGAGAATTGCCCGCAACTAACCATCCATCACGATAGTCAGTGCTAGTACCAGTTTTTAACATAAACCTTGTTTCGCTCTTAAAACAAGATGGATTTCCAAAAGTAAATAATCTAGCAGAAGGATCGGCTAGCACATCAAATATAAGCCAGGCTGTTTCTTGCGAAATTATGCTTCTAGATATAGATTTTTCGTTAGGCATAAAAACTAATGGTCTTAATTCACCACCATTAACAAGCATTGCAAAAGCAGGAATAAGGTCATACATTTTTATTTCAGGATTGCCAATAGCTAAACCAAGACCGTAATGTTCAGCCGCTTTTTCATTATATTTTAATATTCCTAAGTTCACAATGAAATCATAAAAAGATTTAATACCTAGTATATTTAGCATTTTAACAGCTGAAATATTCAAACTATTGCCTAATGCCAATCGTATAGAAACAGGACCATAAGATTTTCTGCTTGCATTGTCTGGGTGATAGTCACCTTGCATCGTTTTGAAAGTCTGCATTGTATCAGGTATTATAAAAGATGGATAATAACCATTTTCAAAAGCTAAAGCATATAAAAATGGCTTTAAAATAGAACCTCCAGAACGTTTTGCAAGACAACCATTGTTGAAACCATTATTAACTGAGCCATATTCAAAAGAACCTGTCATTGCAAGTATATTCATACTTCTAGCGTCAACAATCATTCCGCAAGCTTGATTTGCACCGCCTCTTAAAAGTCTAGATTTATGAGCTAACAATATTTCACAAAGTTTATTTTGCATATTTAAATCAATAGTTGTTGAAACAACTCCGATAGGCTTACCAATTTGTTGTAAAAACATATCACAAAAATGTGGGGCATTGAATGGAAGTTTTTTTCTATAGGTAGGAATATTCTGTTTTATTGCTATATTATATTGTTCTATAGTGCATTTGCCATTTTTCAGCATTTCAGCTAAAACCCAGTTTCTTCTTTTAGCTAAAGCGAGATTCCCCTTTTTTGAAAAAGGATTAAATCGACTAGGAGCTTGAATAGCAGCGGCAAGTGTGGCACTTTCCCCTAAATTAAGCATATATGGACTTTTGTTAAAAAGCAATAAAGAAGCTGCTTGCATACCGCAAACATTACCAAATAAAGAAACAGAATTAAGATACTTTTCTAAAATTTCATCTTTGGAAAGTTTTTCTTCTAGTCTGAGTGCCATTAAAGCTTCAGAAATCTTTGTTGATAAAACTCTTGGTCTTGGTTTTATTACACGTATTAACTGCTGTGTTATTGTTGATGCTCCTGAAACAATGCGATTGTTAGTCAGATTTTGCCAAGCTGCACGCATAATTGCCATTGGCGAAACTCCAGAATGACTGTAAAAGCCTCTGTCTTCCGCTAATAATACAGCATCTATAAGTTCCTGTGTGTGGCTTGCTAGTGGAGTATAGACAGAAATAGCTTCTCGTTCATCTGATACTATTCTTAATATTTTTCCGTTTCTATCTGTTAAAGTTCCGCCAGTTGCGAAATGTTTTTTCAATAAAGGAAAAGGGTCTTCACAAATCAGGGGTAAATAAAAACTGCGTAGTAACCATACGATAGTTACTGCACAGAAAAAAGCAAATGTAGCAATTAAGATATATTTAAAAATACGAAATTTATTAGCCATTTTTCTCTTGTCACATTTTATATAAATTATTTGACAAATTCAATTAAAAACCTATAATTGAACAAAATATCAAGCAAAGCAGAACATATAAATATGGAAAAAATAAAGATACCTAAATCAAAAGATTGGGCAACAGATACTCCAGACCCTAAAATAAATGCTTTCAGAGAACTTATGGCTCAAAACGTTCAATACGTTGATGACCCTTATTTGGGTATTTTTTGGTATGACCCAAATAAAAAAGACTTATTTGGTGTAGTAAAAACTCTTGCCGAAAAAGAAGATTATTATAAATCTAATCTTTTTAATTGCGAAGTAAAAACCTGTAGCACACTACATTATAAAGTTTGGGATCAAATGTATAGAAGGCATAGAGTTATTAACAAAGACCATACACTTATGCCAAGAGGTAGAATTTTTGAAATAAAAGATAATGGGTTTATTGTTTGTGTTGGTAGTTGGATAAATAAATATCCAGAAGCAAAAAAAATGATTTTGGATGAATTTATGTTACCAGAAAATACAGAGTTTAATGTTGATGAACACTGGGATATAGGTCGCGGTTGGTCTGATAAAGATATGTAATGAAATAATATTATGAAAATAACTGTTGAAGAACGTAGAAAAATAGTTGAAGAACGACTTCCATATTTATATAAAATGATGGAAAAATGTTGTTTATGCCCTAGAAAATGTGGTGTAAATCGTCTAAAAGGCGAAAAAGGTTTTTGTCGAACCACAAATATAATAAAGATTGCTTCTTGGGCTCAACATCATGGCGAAGAACCACCTATAACAGGAGAATATGGTTCGGGTGCTATTTTCCCCTCCTGTTGCACTTTGGCTTGTAAGTTTTGCCAGAATTTTCCATTTAGCCAACTTGATAACGGAGTTTTTATGACTCCGCAAGAATTAGCCAAGAAATATGATTACATTGCCCAAAAAGGCGTTCACAACATTAATTTTGTTACTCCTACTCATGTCTTACCAATGTTATTAGATGCATGGCTAAATGCCAAACCAGAAACTCAAAAACTTCCTTTGGTGTATAACTGCTCTGGTTACGAAACAGACGAAGTATTAGACTTATTAGATGGAATCATAGATATTTATCTTCCAGATATTAAATATTCTAACAATAAACCAGCATTGCAACTTTCTGCTTGTAAAGATTATGTGGAAGAAAATCGCAGAACATTGAAAAAGATGTTCAAACAAGTTGGGTTGCTTAAGATTAATTCCAAATCAGGATTAGCTACAAAAGGGATGATAATCAGACATTTGATTCTTCCTAATGATTTTGCTGGGAGCAAAGATTCTTTAAAATGGATACGTTCCGAACTTGGTGCAGATATTAATATCAGTATTATGTGTCAATATTTTCCTGCTTATAAGGTTCATGGCGATCCTATTTTTGGACGTGAAATTACAGCTGATGAATATATGCCTGTATTGGAACTTGTAGAAGAACTCGGATTTAACAATGTTTTAGCACAAGATCCAACCGACCGTGGAGGAGCCTAATTCTTCTTAGATAAGTAGCTTACTGTTGTTGGTATATAATTGATAAATATTTTTCCCTAGTTTATCAACGGAATATTGATTACAGATTTTTTTACGTTCAGAATAATCTAATGATTCTTTAAAATTATTGTTTGCAATATCGTTAATTATATTATGTAGTCCTTTAGTAAATTCATTAGGATTACTAGAAAGAAAAGTTCCTAGTTTTCCATTTTCTAAAACCTCGGCAACTCCTCCAACATTTGTAGAAGCTACAGGACAACCTGAAGCTAAGGCTTCAATTAAAACAACAGGTGTTCCTTCATTTTTTGAACAAAGAACTATTAGATTCAAATCAGAATATACTTCATTCAAATTTTTTAAAATACCGTAAAAATGAATTTTAGAATCTAATTTTAGTTTATTTACTTGTTCTTTAAGCTGATTCTCTAATTCACCATTTCCAATAACAGCTAAATGAAGATTAGAAAAGTCTTTACATAGTTCTGACATTGAATTTATAAGCATTTGATGGTTTTTTACAGGAACAAGTCTTGCAACTATACCTATAATAATATCTTTATGAGAAAAACCCATAGTTTCTCTCCATCTATTAAGCATTCTTGGAGTTGAAAGGTTTTTTTTCAAATCTAAGCCTAAAGGAACTGTAACTATTTTTTTATAATCAACTGGTTTTATTATTCTTTTTAATTCTATAGTCAAATTAGGACTTAGAGCTATTAATTTAGTTGAAAATCTCGAAAATAATCTTTCTATAGCTATAATAAAACAGGATATATATTTTGAAAAATACCCATAAAATATGTGTCCATGATAAGTATGATAAATATGTTTAACACCACAAATTAAAGCGGCAAAACGACCTAATATACCAGCTTTTGTCGTATGAGTATGAACTATATCTGGTTTATAAATATATATTTCTTTCAATATGATGAAAAAAGAAATTAAATCTTTTATAGGCGATACAAACCTTTCCATATAAGGTATGATTTTCAATTTAATGTTCTTATCTTTTGCTAAATAGAACATTTCGCCTTCTGATTTTGAAGGTTGCCCACTAAGAAGCAATGTTTCAATCCCATATTTTCTCAAGTCAGAAGTTAAATTCGTAACATGCTTGGAGGGACCGCCCACATTCATTCGGCTTATGATTCTTAATACTCGAAGTTTTTGTGTTTTGTTGTCCATATTTAGCTAAAAATAAAGGCTTTCTTGAAAGTGGTCAAGGATTTTGTTAAAATATTAGAGAATCTTTCTAATACCGTTCAAGGAAATCAAATGACTTTTGAGAATCAATTGTTTATTCCAAACAAAATAAAGTATCTTACAGGTGAAAGTCGTCCTAAAGTAGATTGTATTCTTTGCGAAGTATACAAAAATAATCCAGATGTAGACAATCTTGTAATTTGGAAAAATGATTTATTGGCTATCTCTGCTAATCTTTACCCTTATACATCAGGTCATGTTATTCTTTTCCCTACTCGGCATATTACTGATACTAGAGAATTTTCAGATGATGAAGTTTTACAAATTCATAAGCTTCAGACTTTTACAATTGGTGTTCTAAAAAAACTTTACAATCCTGGAGGTTTTAATATTGGTTACAATATCGGTTACTGCTCTGGAGCAAGCATAAGTCATGTTCATCAACATATTGTACCTCGTTATGAAAGAGAATTAGGATTTGTGGATATAATTTCTGGAACAAAAATTTTTATTGAAGATCCTCAAGTTACAATGAAAAATTTGAGAAATGCTTTTAAGGACTTTAAAATTTAAGAAATTCCTAATATAATATATAAAACAATTTGGAGATAATTAATATTATGAAGTTAAAATATATAGTTTATTTATTAGTAATTGGTCTATTATTTTCAAGAGCTAGCTTTGCAGAATTTCCAGAAGGAGATTTAAATTATCTTGGCTATAGCGATGAAATGACCGAGTTTGTTGATGAAGAATTGGGTCTTACTTCGCCAGATGTCGAAGAAGAAGATGATGAAGAAGATGATGATGAAGATATATGTGTATATATAACTGATGACGAAGATGAGGAAAACTCTAATATATTTTCTCATCGTAATCAAATAAATAGACTAAAAGAAGAAGTTGATTCAACAGTTGAACAACTAAAAGAACTAGGAGTTTCAAGATCTTTAAAAAGTGATATGAAAGATCAGTCTGTCAAAGTTAGAAACAAGAATTCTAATTTTTGGAATAGCATAAAGGAAAAAGGGGATTTTCAAGCAAATAGTTCTCCTGTAAGTGAAAAAACAAAGAACCAAATCAAAAACAATATTTCAAAAGCTTTGACTGATAATGGTTTTAAGATTGTTAGACTAGATATTTATTCTCTTCCAGAGTATAGTACAAAAAATGCTGTTAGAGCTGTAATAAAAGTAGTTAAACCGATGAAAAGCGGTAGTTATAACGAAGTTCAAAATATGCTTAATAATATAAAAGAAATCTGTTTGAAAGCTGCAACAATAAATAACCATCAAATGCTTTCTGAAATGACAACTTTTATAGCTGAAAATCCAAAAAATAAATATTATTACGAAAAAACAATCTTGAGATAAAATATGAATTTTTACAATTCTTCAAGCAATTTTTCTAGAACGATAGCTTATCTAATGGTTGTTACAATTGTAATAGCTTTTGGGGCTATTGGTTCTGTTCTAGCTAGAAATTTTGGTGAAGCCTACTCTTTTGTAGGACTTTTTCTAGGCTCTGCTCTTGGAGCTTTTGTTGCTGTTTACGAATCTACTATTATTGGGTGTATTGTCGGAATGATAATTGGTGTTCTGATTTCACCAGCAATTTATTATTTAATAGACTTTGAAACGGCTTATCTTGCTGTTTTTATTAGTTCTTTAATAGGGGCTATAATGGGTGAACCTATTAGTTCTTTTTGGAGAGAAACAAATTATTCTGATGAGGAATACGATAAAGACTTGTCTTCAAAGAATAATATTGAATCTTTAACAAAGTAAATAGATATATACAAGAAAGTAGGCCTTGAATAAAATGGTTAATTGTCCAGGGTGTGGTGCGGCTAATACTGATGATGCTACCAATTGTGTAGCTTGTAATCATACATTACAGATAAATTGTCCAAAATGTGAGTATAGTAATTCTGTTGCTGATATAGCTTGTAAGCAATGCGGTTATTCTTTGGTAGCTAATGCAAATTCCGAAACAAATGATAATAATCATGATGATCTTGTAGGAGAAATGTTTAGCGAACAATCTTTAAGAAAAACCAATAATTCATCACCTAAAAAAGCAATAATTATGCTTGTATTGGGTTTCTTTGTTTTTGCAGTCATTTTTCTAACCAAAATGAGCGAATCATATTTTTACATTAAAATCATTGTTGGTTTAATAGGCGGAATAATCGCTTTGTTAGGTTTAATAGAGCTAACTTTTTGGTTTATAGATGAAAAAAATCTTGTTGATGGAAAGAAAGTTGAAACTCCTGAAAAAATAGAAAACGATTTTCCCGAAGATTCTTCTTTAGAAGTTGCTTCACCTGTAACTTCGTTAGAAGAAACTGATAAAGACATTGAAATTTCATCAAAAGCATCTGGAGAAATTGCTAAGTTAGACAATAGCACCCCAATAGAAGCTGTTCCAGAGCAAGTAACAAAAGCTCCAAGTGCGGATAAGCATTATGACACATTAGCAGAGTTTCTTGAAGATGGAATAACTACAGAAATTAGCGAAGTAAAGGAAAAGTTGGCAAAATCTCCAAATGATTATGCTAGTACATTGCATTTAGCACAATTACTAGAAGAAAAAGGCGAAACAGAAGAAGCGATTTCAAATTTAGAGTCTTGTATCAAACGCAATCCTAACAATGCAGAAGTTTTCCTGTATTACGGAACTATTTTAAGGCAGAAAGGAAGACTTAACGAGGCCAGAAAAGCTTTTGAAAAAGCATTAGAAATTAATAAGTTTATGTCTAAAGCTTTTTATCAGCTTGGTTTGCTTGAAAAAACAAAAGAAAATTTAGAAGAAGCACGTGAATTGTTTCAAAAATCGATACAGCTTTTGCCTGATGATGCTTACGCTCATTACCAATTAGGTATGACTTATAAGGATTTGGGAAAAATTGATTTGGCGATAATGGAGGTAAAAAGGGCTACTATTTTACATCCTACTGACTCTTATGGTCATAGCCGTTTAGGGCAATTCTACCAACAATTGAATAAATATGATTTAGCTATAGCATCCTATTCTATGGCTTTGAGTCTAAAACCCAAAGATGCTTTCGTTTTGGAAAAATTAGCTGAAGTAGTTGCTAGTAAAGGAGAACATAATAAAGCAATCGAATTATTCCAAGATGTATTGGCTGGACAATTTCAACAAAATGTTGGCACAATGATGTCATTGGCAAAATCGTTGAAAGTTGTTGGTAGATGGAGAGATTTACAGGATTTAACTAGTGAAATACTTAGATTAGAGACAGACAATTACGATGCTGCGTTTTTAATGGCTTATGCTATAGCAAAACAGGGAAGATTAGATGATGCAACAAATATGTTTGAAGCTTTAGTTGCTAATAAAAATGCTACTTATGAGGCTTGGCTAGAACTAGGTAAGCTTTATCAAGCATCAGGACAAACCGATAAAGCTATAGTTGCTTTTACTAAAGCCGCAAATGGAGCACCTGATCAAGCTGGTATATGGAATAATATAGGTATTCTTTTATCTAATCAAAAACTATTCGCAGAAGCTTTAAAAGCTTTCAAAAAAGCGGCAAGTTTTGATTATACTGACCAAACTATCTCTGTTAATTTAAAGGCTGTTCAAAAGAAAATAGAATCAGATGCCTCAAGAATAATCGAAAATAGAAAAAGAAGAATAGAAAAGAATCCTAATGATATTGAAGCTTATTTAGATATTGGTAAAGCTTATGAAAGTGTAGAAATACAAGATGAAGCATTTGCTGCTTATTCAAAAGTTCTTGCTTTAGATCCAAAGTATATTCCTGGTTTGATTTGCTATTCAGAACTTTTAAGAAAAATGGGCAAACTTAAAATGGCCATGAGATGTTATAAAGAAATAATAAAATTAGAACCTAAGAATTTGGATGCTCACCTATTTATTATAAATGCTAATCTGAATTTAGGTTTTGTAAACGAAGCTTACAAATATGCTTCAATAGCAGAAAAGCTTGCTCCAGACGATTCAAGAGTTCATTTCTTACTTGGAAAAATATATTTCTCTAAAGGTCTAGCTCCAAGAGCTCTAAAAGAATTTACAAAAGTAGCTAATTCTGTCGGAGATCCTGATTTAATTAGTTGGGCTGAACTTATGAGAAAACGATTGTCTAGAACGAGCAAGCAATGAAAAAATATTTCATAGCTCTTATATTTGCATCTATTAACTTATTAGCTTTTTCACAAGAATTTTCTACGCCAAAATCAAATGTTACAGTAGGAGATTTGCTTGAAAATGCTAAGAATACACCTAGATCTGACACCTATTATCTTATAGCATTGTCGGCTGCTCGCAAAAATGATATAGAAATTGCCAATAAAGCTATAGCTACTGGTCTTGGTATTAACCCACAAAATTATAAACTTCTGAATTTAAAAGGAGCACTACTTGTAAAACAAGGGCAATTAATATCTGCTAGACAAACATTTTATTCTGTATTGAAAATTAGACCCGAAGATGAATATGCCAACAATTGTTTAAAAATTATTGAAGAAACGTTACAATCTAGGCAAGCAGTAAACCCAATATTAAATAATAAATCTTCTTATAAAGGGAAAACAGATGCACCTATTGCTCCTATAGAAGAACGTCCTGTTTCAAAAGAAAAACTACTTACAGCAACCTATTTTGAAGAATTGAAACATAAACAGGAATGTTCTCATGGAATGTCTTTAATTAAAAGAGCACAAGAAAATCTAATAGATAAAAATCCAAAAAGCAAAGATACTTTTTCTTTAACAAAACTAGTTATGGAAGGACTTTTAACAGCTGCTCCTGTTTGTCCCAAAAGTGGATTTTATTCATGGAAAAACAATGATGTCTTTTGTTCAGCACATGGCTCTTTTACTTCTTTAGATGCGGAAGTTACCAATGTCTTTAAAGAATATAACACAGGTTTAAAAGCAAAACTTAGCCGAAATTATATGGAGGCTTTAAAATCTTTTGAACAAGTAGTCATTCTTTATCCTTTATGGGCAGAAGCACATTTTCAGTTAGGAGATACCCTTTTTAGGTTAGGTGAAGTTGATTCTTCCATTAATTCTCTTAAAACCTGTCTTAAATATAATCCTGATAACCTTGATGCTCAACTTTTACTTGCAAATCTATATTTTAGAAAAGGGCAAAAACAAGCTGCTTTGAATATCTTAGACAAGATTAGTGAAAGTCAGAAAGGTTCTGTTTATGGACTTTCAGCCAGAAGTGTTGCAAAATCTATTCGAAGTGGCAGAAGTTACTATGAAATCTTTCCTCCATACTGATTTGTTTTTGCTTACTTACATATAAGGAAATAATTAACTATTATAATGGAAAAAAAATCGTTGGAAAAACCAGTTAAAAATATAGCTTTTAGTTGTCACCCTGCAAAAGAATCGTTACCCCCACTTGTTCAGACTATGCTTAAATGGACATTGAAAAACAAAATAAATGTCCGTATTTCTCCAACAATGGCAAAGTTGGTTTCTATGCCAGAACTTGTTTTTGACGAGGAGTATTTAAGAAATCAAGCGGATATGTTCTTGGTTTTAGGGGGTGATGGCACAATCCTAAGTGCGGCTAGGGATTACTCTGAATATAATTTGCCTATAGCAGGTATTAATTTGGGGCATTTAGGTTTCATGACACTAGAAGACCCTAAAAATGCAATAACAGTATTAAGACGATTAAAAAAAGGTGATTATGCGGTTGAACCAAGGATGATGCTTCATGCCAATGTTTATCGTAATGGTGAAAAAGTTTATTCTGGCATTGCATTAAATGATGTTGTAATCCAAAAAGCTCCAATGTTAAGGGTTATTAAGATAAATGTATCTATTTCAGGAAATATGATAAACACTTATCAAGGAGATGGACTGATAGTTTCTACTCCAACTGGTTCAACAGCTTATTCTTTATCGGCTGGTGGTCCAATTGTACCTCCATGGGTTAATGTTTTAATTATTTGCCCCTTAAATAGTCACATGTTAAGTGCAAGACCTGTTATTGCAGCAGAAAATGAAGTTTTAAGCTGCAGAATCGCCTGTGTTCATTCAATAGTAGAACTTGTTCTTGATGGACAATCAAATTTTAAACTACTTAATAATGATGTTGTAGAAATAGTAAAATCAGAAACAACTAGTCACATAGTTGTTTTTAAAGAACGAAACTTTTTTAATGTTTTAAGAAAAAAAATGAATTGGGGTTAAATTTGGTTCAAAAGCAACAAAAAAGGCAATTTAATTATCTAATTAAATTGCCTTTTTTGTTGCTTTTGAACTTATTGAAAAGTTATTTTTCAGAGGCTATCTTTTCGACATCTATCAAATAAAAATCTTTTGTCATCTTTATAAGAGGATTAGCTAGTCTCCATTTTGTATTATAGTTCTTTGAAGAACATTCGAAAGTTAAATATAAATTATCACCATCGTATTCTAAATCTTCTGCACCTGCTGCAATTGTTTTTGTATTCAACCAATTCTTTTTATCTGCAAGTTCCCAGCTATTAACAGTAAAACTCTTAGATTGTCCAGCTGGTTTATAAGTAAATTTAGTTCCATTATCTTTTAAAGGATTCTTATAGACAGCAAGTTTTGAATTAGTTGCACCAAATGAAATTGTCAAAGCGACATAATCACCGCATACTGCCATACCTTGAACAGATTCACGCATTGCTATTATTGCATCTGGCTTATTAACTTTATAAGTATCATCACCTATACTAAGAGAGTAAGAAGTGTTAGAAGTTGGAAGACCTTTCTGGTCTACTAAATAACCAGCAACCCAACAATTACGTTTAAAAGCATTATGATGTGCTATCGGTTGATAATCTTTTGAAGATTTTTTTGTGAAGTCGCCAACCCAAAGATATTTTCCGTCAAAGCTAACATAACTTGCTTTGCTATCTACACCATAAGATTCGATACAAGTAAGTTTCTTGGCAGGTAATTCATCCATGCTCTTTGGTAGTCCTTTTACAGCTTTCGCTTCTTTTTTTGTATCTCCAATAAAATCTATTATTTCTTTAACACTGAAGCCATGAATCTTATATCCAGATGCAACCCATAGATATTCTCCTGCTACAGCAATACCTCCTGCATGACCAGTATAGGCATCTCCGTTTTTCTTGTATAAGGAAAAACGTTTAACAGGTTTAGCTGTTTTTCTGTCTACAACTAAAATCTGAGAAGGTTGTTTGCTTTCTTTTGGGTAATATGATAAAAGCACATATTGACAATAGCTACCATCACCCTGTTCGTTAGCATCCATAACTTTGCTTGGCAAATATGCTATGCCCTGGCAAACCATTTCTTTACTTTCATGACCAGGTAAAAAAATCGACTCTGTTATAAAAGATTTTTTGTTTGATTTATTAGTTGATTTTTCAGTCTTTTCAGTATCTGCAGCTTGACTAGAAGCATTGTCCACTACTTTGTCTTTTGCATTTTTAACAGCACTAATTCCTTCTTTTACTTTACTACTAATAGTAGATAATATACTAACTTTTGCTGTTGTTGGCTTTTCTGTTTCTTCCTTAACGGTATTATCTTTTGTTGCAACAATATCTTCATCTTCATCAAAAGGTCCAGCATAAGTATTAGTTACAAGAAACACCAAAGCCAAAGCTAATAGTGTTTTGCTAATATTTTTTTTCATAATGTACCCTCCTAGTTTCTATTATTATACCATCATAATTCAATATAGTTTAAAAAAATTATATATTTCTATAAAAAAAAATAACCATACTATATAGTATGGCTATTCATAAAACATTTATGTAAAAAGTTGTAGTTAAATTTAAGGTTTCATATAACGTAATGCCTTATTTTCTTTTTCTTCTTTAGAATTCATAAGTTCATTATAAAGACTGCAAAGTGTCTTTCCTAACAAAAAACTGCTTCCAAAAGAAAAACAAAGTAAATAAATAACTTCTTCAGATGGATTTGCTAGTTCAAACATATTAATAGCTTATCTCCATTTTATACACTTGCTAAATAGCTAGGCATATTACTATTACTTGTTTTTTCTAATTCCCCAAGCCATTTTATTACGCTATCAACCCTGAATCTTACAGAACGACCAATTTTTACAGTAGGCAATCCAAGATTTCTTAAAGTGTAAATAGTATTTCGTTTTACTTGCAAGAATTCCATTAATTCTGGAATAGTCATAAGACTTTCCTGCATCATAGATTTTTACCTCCATTTTTCTAATAGCTTTTTAAGATAGTGGTAATTAAGTATCGTCTTTGTTAAAATAATTTTTTAGTTTTTTGTATGTTTTTATCTGTCTAGCTATTTTAAGGTCTGTCTGTGACAATTAGAGGTTTTACTTTCTTCCCATCGCTCCAATAACCCATAAAACGAAATTCTTCTGATTTTTTTATGTTAGTAAGATTAGTATTTAAATCAAAGGTCGCCATAGCCAATAAATCAAAAACTCTGAAATCAACTTTCCAATCAAAATTTTCAATATCATCGGCTTTTACATAAGGCGCGAATTTTTTACTTTTATAAGTATGTATGTATTCGTTTCTTCTATTGACAACAACTCTCTCTTTTGGAGGATATTCAGGACTTAAAGCAGAAAATCTATCAGCAATTAAAGGCGGCTGCCCATAATAATCTGATTGAACAGTTATAAAAACTTTATTAACTGTTTTGACTCTATTTGCAGTATAAAAAATAGAAACTGCCGTCTGAGCATCTTCTAATGGCAATTTATCACCATTAATAACTGCCATTCTTGTTTCTCTACTTATTCCTCTTAGGTTAAATAATTTAAAATATGTTCTATCAGGCATTGTTATTACCAAAACTTTAGGAATGGGCAAACCGAAGTATTCATAAGTAGCCGCAACATTAGCAGCTAAAACAGCTCCTGAACCATGACCAAAAATACCAAATTTAGTTGAATCAATTTGTATTGTATTTTTCTCAAAAGATTGTTTCAAAAAGTCTTTGACTGAGCGAATTATGTTAAAAACATAATGTTCGGTAGGTTGATCTGTGCCTTGATATAAAGGGAAAAGAACTATCCAGCCTTTTCTACACAAATGTCTGATTTGCCCCATATAATAATTTGGCAGAGGATTCATCAAGTCATGGATAATTAAAACTACTCCAGCTTTAGAAGGTGTCGGCTCTGCTGGTTCAAAAACCAAATACCGTTCATGAGGGAATATACCAGATTCCCAATAAGTGAAGCTTTTATGATGATAATCGCGACCTCCTGCTCCAAAAGATTCTTGAACAGGGCCGTATTTTATTTTTGCAGCTTCACAAAGAGTACAAAACAAAAAGAAAACTATAACAATAATAGTTTTTATATATTTCATTTTCTAGGATTCTATCGGTTATTTTTTAGTTACTTTGAAAAGAACTTTTGTTCAATTTGGTCTTTCATAAAATCAAAACTTAATTTTTCTAGAAAGACAAATATCATCATTACAATAATACCAAGAATACTTCCTGCTTTTATTTCTGCTCTTTTAACTTCAGCAAGTTCACGGCTTTTAGGAGTGGTTATGTTTTCTACAAAAACAGCTGAAGAAGCCAAACAAATAACAAAAAGAAATAAGCTTTGACAAGCTTTGACAAACTTCCAAAAATAACAATCTATTTCTTTTTCACCTTTAACAAATGGGCGACCTGCAATATAAAAAGGAAGCAATAAAGGACCAAACAAGAGAATAGCTAAAACCCATGGCAAATCGATTTTGCCTCTGTTGCTGCTATCTATTGATACCCAAACTGTTGCTAAAGCTCTAACCCATCTAGGCCACATATTTTGCCTCCAATCTATTTTTATATTTTATACCATAACACAAATACATAGTATAAGTAAACATTCTTTTAGTTTTCTCGGAGCAAAGGGATTAAAAATCTTCTTTTTCATTGTCTTTAGTATTGTCAAAATAAAAGTTTTGTTTAAATGAATATAAATAGACAACAAAAATGTCTTAAAACAGTTTTTTTTATTCGAGGATATGAAAACCATGCAGTGGTTTATTTAAAAGTAAAAGTAATATAAAAAGATTATTATGAAAGATTAACAAAATTTAAAATACAAACTCTTGACAATTATTATTAAAAAGGGCATAAGTAAATATATATCCTCAATTATTTAAGATAAAGGATTTATTAAATGAAAAAAAGTTTGACTAAAATTATTGTTACTTCTTTGATTATTTTAGGAGCAGTTCAAGTTAGTTCAGCAGATTATATTGGCACTATACAATGCAAAAGAGATGCTAGTCGAAGTATAGTCGGAGCCATATTAATTACCGACAAAAAAAATGCCCAAGGTAAAACTATAGCATATAATCTTGTTATGGATGAAAATGGCAAAGCTATTGCTCAACAATACGAAAACAAACAAGTTAAAATCGCAGGAACAAATAAAAGCGGACAACTTACTGCAAGTGAATGGAAAGAAGTAAAAGATACTTCTTATGGATCTTCTTCAAGTTATAATGATTCGTATAGTTCACAAAAAGAAGAAAGCTACAACGATAGCGAAGAAGAAGAAGAAGAAAAAAATAAAAAAAGTAAATCAAGTTCTAAAAATAAATCAAAGAAAAAATCTTCTGATGATGAAGATGAACCAGAAGAAAATGAAGAAGAAGAAGAATCTGATTCAGACAACGATGATTCTGAAGAAGAAGAAAAAGAAGAAGAATCTGATTCAGACAAAGATGACTCTGACAAAGATGATTCTGAAGAAGAAGAAAAGCAAGAAGATGAAGAAAAGTCTGAAGACGATGATTAATTGTTAATAAAAACTAATTTTGTTAGAAAACTAGCTAGTCTATAAAAGACTAGCTAGTTTTTTTTTTATAAAAAATATACTTGATAAAAAGAATAATAGTGTTAAAATATGCAAACAACAACATAGTTAGGAGTTTTTGTTGATGAACGTAATATATATATCACCGCATTATCCACCGCATTATCAGCAATTTGCTGAAAGTTTAGCAAGGCACAATGTTAGAGTGCTTGGCATTACAGATCAAAATGAAGAACAATTACCAGAAGAATTAAGAAAAGCTTTAACTGGTCATTATAAAGTAGACCAACTTGAAAATTACGACCAAGTAATGGCGGCCGCTCAATTCTTTGAAGAAAATTATGGAAAAATAGACAGAGTTGAATCTCATCTCGAACCTTGGCTTGAACTTGAAGCAGAAATTAGAAAAGCTCATAACGTTCCAGGCTTCAAACCAGAAGACATACAGTTTATTAAGAGAAAATCTCAAATGAAAGCTGTTTTTGAAAAAGCTGGTGTTCCTCATGCAAGAGGAATAATTGTTGAAGATTTCGACCAATGTATTGATTTCATAAATAAAGTTTCTTATCCTGTATTTATTAAGCCAGATATAGGTGTCGGTGCTTACGATACTTACACAATAAGAAATGAAGTTGATTTGAATGACTTTTTCAGAGTAAAACAAGAATATGACTATTATATGGAAGAATATGTCGAAGGTGATATTGAATCTTTCGATGGTCTTACAGATAGCGAAGGTAATGTAGTATTCTTTACTTCTGATGTTTTCAATAACGATATTCATAAACTTGTTAAATTAAATCAAAACTGTTGGTATTACACACAGCGTGAAATACCTGAAGAACTTGAAAAATACGGAAAAGCTGTAGTTAAAGCAACAGGAACAAGAGAAAAATTTTTCCATATTGAATTCTTTAAAGTAAAAGGGAAGCCATATCAGTATCAGGCCCTTGAAATCAATATGAGACCTCCTGGAGGAGTTACTACTCACATGTTCAATTACAACTGCGATATAGATGTTTACAACTGGTGGGCTTCTATAATTGCAGGTGAAAATCCAAACAGACCTTATGAACGCAAATATTATTGTGCTTATGTTGGTCGAAAATATGACCGTGAATATAAATTCTCTCACGAAGAAATTCACGAAATGTGGGCAAATAACATTTGTTGGAGTCATGCAATGAACCCAATCGAAGCAGAAGTTATGGGCTCTTGGGGCTATTTGATTCGCTCTGAAGATAAAGAAGAAATGTTCGGAATAGTCAATGACATCATTGCGGAGGCATAATGAATCGAGAATATAGAGTAATTCATAGTGAAACTTTAGGGCATCCGATGGAAATGATAGTTTTCGGTCATTCTGGAAAACCTATGTTAGTTTTTCCATCTCAAGAAGGGCGTTTTTTTGACTATGAGAATTTCGGTATGCCAGAAACCATTTCAAATTTTATTGAAGAAGGGAAAATTCAGCTATACTGTGTAGATAGCATAGATAATGAAAGCTGGTTCAACAAAGAAGCTTCGCCTGAATATAGAGCAAAGCGTGCATTAGACTATGAAAGAATAATTGTAGAGGATGTTGTTCCCCACATTTATGCCGATGGTCACGAAGGAGCAGGCATTATAGCTCATGGTTGCAGTTTTGGAGCTTTTCATACAGCTAATTTCTTTCTAAAATATCCTGAAATTTTCGATTTGGGAATAGCTTTAAGCGGTTGTTACGATATAGGTTTTACTATGAACGGCTTTTGGAACGATGATGCAGAAGCTGGAAATCCGTTATCTTATTCTAGTCATTTAAGCTACAATAAAATACAGAAGCTTCAAGATAATTTGTTGATAATTTGTAGTGGACAAGGTCCTTGGGAAGAATGGACAGGAGAAGCTATAGAATTGGCGAAAAATCTAAAAGAGGTGGATATTCCTGTATTTTTAGACCTTTGGGGCTATGATGTCGCTCATGATTGGCCTTGGTGGAAAAAACAAATAGTATATTTCTTAGAGAAATTTGACAGGAGTGGTTTTTTAAAAAGCAAACACAGAATGACTGCTGATGAAAGCCAATATTTCCTTCAGAATTTCTATGATGTGTAAAAAGCTAGCTTGCTACGCAAGCTGTTTTTATTGTAATTGGTTTTTATAGTTTTTATTGGTCAAAAATAATTACAACAAAAACTAACTACAATAAAAACAAAGGCTTTTTGCCTATAAATCGATGGATTTATTACTTAGACCTTTAACAGAGCCTAACACTTATATATATTTATCAGGAATTATTCTGATAATATTTGGAGCTTTAATAGGAATAACAACTCCAGATAGCCGAAAAACTCTACATACAGGGTTAGCCATTCCATTATTTATTTCTCTTGGGCTAATTAATATTTTTCGTTCTTTTGATTTTCTAGCAGATGTTGGCGGTTTTATCGGTATAAATGCCTTTCTTCAATCTTTTGTTATTTTATGTGCTACTGAATTAGGCAGGCAAAATATTGAAAAAGCTTTTTCTAAAAAGAAATTTTCTGCTTGGTGGTATATTCCTTTAATTGTTGTTTTATTTCTTTTATCTTATAAATACGATTTAGTAAAGCGTATTATACGTAGAATACTCATATTAATAGCAAAGCTCTTTGCTATTATAATAACAATAAAAGCAGCTAAAATATTACCGAATACAAATAGAAAGGTGATAAGAGTAGCTTTCTATTTTGCTATTATAGGTTCTTTTGTACAATTTTTTATAGACTGGCATTTTGCAAGATTAGATAATAGTCATTATTTACCATTGTCAAAAAAGTCAATATATCTATTTTATATAGAAAGCTTAGTTGCTTTAGTTATTTCTATTTTAATTTTAGTCAGACGTTTTGTTTACGAAAAAAAACAAAAATTGCATGTTCCCAACACTCTGTCATTAATATCTCCTATGGTAGTTTTTATAACTTCAATTATAGTTGCTTTAGGAGTTTTAATAGGAAGCAGTATTATTCATGATACATCTACTAAAGTTTGGTTGCTTTTGATTGCGTTACTTGTAACTTTTATTCAGTACTTAATTCTTTATGGAATCGCCTATAATAGCGAAAATTTAAAAACTATTGAAACTGCTCAAACAAATTTTGAACATATATTACACCACACACCAGACCCTATTTGTGTAATAAGTGAAGATAACTCAACTATTATTGCTGTTAATGTAAGTATGCAAAAAAGTTTCGGTTATGAAGAAAGTCTTATTGGAAAAAAATTAGATGACATGATAGTTGAAGCAAATCATTTTCAATATAATATTCCTAGTTCTAATGATGTTGTTATATCAGAATGTAAATTTAAAAAAGCTAACGGAGAAACATTCACTGCTGAAGTAACAGCATCTTTTATTGAGTATGCATCAAAAGAAGCTATCCTTTTAAATATTCACGATATTAGTATTTTTAAAGAAATTGAGGAAAAGTTGACAGAAGCAAAAAACTCTGCAGAAGAAGCAAATCAGATGAGAAGTAGATTACTTGCAAATGCAAGTCATGAGCTACGTACTCCTATGATGGCGGTTATGGGATTAACAGAGTTGGCTGTTTCCTCTTGTCAGAATGAAAAAGAAAAACAAGTGCTGGAATTGTTGAGAATATCTAGTAAGTCTTTGATGAGTCTGATAAATGATATGTTTAACCTTACAGAAGCACAAAATGGTAAAATATGTTTAAAAAACACCCAATTTGAATTGCAGGTTTTTTTAGACGAAATAATAGAGTATGTATCTTTCTTAGCAAAGAGAGACAATAAAAATATTTCTTTTAAATTGGCGACAGATATTCCCAATGTAGTAAATGCTGATTTAGACCATATTAGACATATATTGATGACTATTATTATTTATTCTTTTAATTTTTATGTTAATAATAGCGGTATAATTATTATAGATTTTAAAAAATTAAACCCTAGTTCTGGATTACTTGTTTTTACTCTTTCTGGTATTAGAGAAGAAAAACGTAAAGAAATCCAAAAAAGTATTGATAACAGTATCGATTATGAAGATTCTTATCAAGCAAGTTTTAACAGAAAATTTGCTTCAAAACTTTCTCTTCATTACATGATTCTCTCAGCTATGAATGGTTCTGTTGAGATTGAAGAAAAAGTAGCTTCAAAAGAATCATTTTCTTTAAAAATAAATATCCCTATAGAAATAGTCGAAAATAAGGAATTATCCCAAACAACAAGTCAAAAACTTTTTTACTATAAAGGTAAGCCTTTAAAGTTTCTTGTGGCGGATGATAATGACGTTAATCTATTTCTCATTGAATCAATAATAAATAGATACAAAGGCGAATACTATTCTGTAAAAGATGGTTTAGAAGTTTTAGAGGCTTTAAAAGAAAAAGAATTTGATGTTATCTTGTTAGATATTCAGATGCCAAATTTAGATGGTATGAAATCCTTAGAGAGAATCAGGAAGTTAGAAGGAGAAACTTCAAAAATACCTGTTATTGCTATAAGTGCTTTCGCTTCTGAAGATGAAAAAAATAAAACGTTAAAAGCAGGAGCACAGATGTATTTAGGTAAACCTTTTTTCCAAAAAGATTTATATGATGCTGTATCTTCTGTTTTTGAGTTAGATAAAGAATTGCCTGCAGAAGCAAATAAAAATGAAAAAGATTCTGATGAAAAACAGGTTAATTCCACTATTGATATTAAAGACGATTACAATATTGATAAAGATAAGACACAATTAAAAGAAACACTTAAAAGAATTGACTATGATGATTTAAAATTGCGTATTTCCCCAAATTCAAAAAGCATTATCAAATTAGAAGAAATCTACAATAGACGTTATAGAAGTTTAGATATTGATATAGATAATTGTATTAACGATAATGACTCTGAAAAACTTAGAGAAGTAGCTCATTCTATAAAAGGTCTTGTTGGAATGATGTCTTCAAAGGGAACTTGGGATATAGCTAGATTTATAGAGCAAAAAGCAGGTGAAGGAAATATGCAAGAAGCGATTAATAAAATAGGTGAATTAAGAATTCACTTAGAAGAAATAGCAGAAGATTTGCAACAAATAAAAAAATATTTACAATAATTATCAACAAATTATCATTATTTGTGGTACAATTCTTTATAATATAGATATTTTTTTGTAATAATAAAAATATGAAAGGCTTAAATTTATTAATATGTCTAAACGATTTTTTTCATTATTTATACTATTTATCTTATTGTTAGTTGGCTGTGGAAGTAGTGGTGGTGGTTTTTGGGAAGAAATATTCCCTACTTCGTCTACAACTGCTTCTTATTATGATTCTGAAAGTTCTATTGTTGAAAATTTGACAGTATCTGGAAAAACTTATAGTGCTTACAATGAACAATCTTCTTTAGAAATAAAAAATATACCAATTGTTTCTGAACGAGTATTATATGAATGTTTGGTAACAAACCCCAATAGTTCAGCAATATCTGAACTTTATGTTACTCCGCCTACAACTTATAATTTTAGAGCTTCTATCGCTACTGATACGAAAAACGACGATTCTCTTTGTGACAGTTCTGATATTATGGATTTTTCCAATATAAAATTCAGAGAAAACCCAATAACAAAAGATAAATTAAAACAAGAACTTTACAATAAATATTTAGAAAATGAAGCTAATAATAAAAGACTTTCTATAAGAGCTAATTCAAACCATCAAAATGAAGTTCAAGGTGATAAAGACATTAGTATAACCGTTCTTAACAAATCTAGAAATTGTACTTTGGCTAAAGTGTCAAATTATGGAAAATTCTTTGTTGACCAAGATAAAGATGGTTCTATCGCCGCTCCTAAAATTTCAGATGCTAGTTTAGAACAATTTGCGACAGAATTTGATTATTATATTTATCCTATTTTAAAAGAATATTTTGGAGATGGAACAGATATTTTCTGGCATGACGTAGATAATGACGAAAAACTTTCTATAGTTTTTTCACCAATTGTAAATAATTATGGAGATAATGTAGCAGGAGTTTTTGATACTTCTAGTATAAACTATACGTCAAATCCTCGTGATATGATTAGTATTGCTGTGATGAAATCTGGTGATGAACCTTATGAAAAATGGTTCATGGATGCAAGAGAAACATTAGCTCACGAAATGCAACATATAGTTAATTTTTCTGCAAAAAGAAATCAAGGCACTAGTAGCGAAATTCTTTGGATAGATGAAGGTTTAGCAGTATGCTCTGAAATTCTATATAGAAACAAAAGAAGTCAAGAAGGTCTTATGACATTTAGTCTTTATTATGGTGGTGAACATCTTGACTTTCCTGGAGATGATGCAAGATTTTATTATGCTTCATATTATATGCCAGAACTAACTATCCAAAATTTTGATTATGGGAAAGATACAAATAAGGCTTTAGCTCATTATGGACAAAAAGGGCTTTTTTTCTATTATATTTATGAACAATATGGCAAAGAAACTTTACGACAAATATGTCAAGGGGCTAGAGGCACTTCAAAATTTTCTTCTTTAATTACCGATAGAACTCTAGAACAACTTTCAATAGATTTTAATTTTGCTTGTTTAAATGAAAAATTACGTAATGTAACTCTTAGCAATTATTTAATCAATCCTTATGATGTAGCTTATAGCAATAATCAAAAACATATTTTTAAGACAAATTTAAATTTGAATTTTTCTAAAGATAACAATGGGCAATTTCATGAAGTTAGTAAAAATGAAATAGAAAATCGCTTTGTTTCTTTGGATTCATTAAATAAAATAGATATTCTAAAAGATAAACATACTATTCCTGCTAACGGTGGAACAGTAAGATTTTTTCTTGAGCAGCCTAGTGGTTTTAGCAATCTAGTTCATACTAATAACTACACTTTAACTTTTACTTCTTCAAAACCAGTTGTAGTCAATATGGTTCGCGTCAGTCAGTGAGTAGATGTTACTTCAATAATAACACCCACTACTAATCATTTACCACCAACTACGCTGAAGCGTCAGCTTCAGCGTAGTTTTGTATCCTACACCCTTATACCCTATATCCTTCAGGTTCTTTAGCTTCAGATTGCTTGAAAGTTACAACAGTAACCCCTAAATCACCTTCGCCATAGCGACCAGGACGGAATTTCTTTTTCCAACGACTGTTTTTAAGATAGTTTTCTACGGCTTTCTGTAACGCCCCTGTGCCTTTCCCATGAATAATAAAGACTTGTGCCGCATCTGTATCGCTAACCATTTTAAGATAAGAATCTAATTCGTCAAGAGCTTCTTCAACTCTCATTCCACGTAGATCTAATTCTGTTTTCACCAGAGGTGTGACAGAATAAATTGCACCAGTATTTTGATTTTCTGACTTTTTTATTTTATTTTTGTTAATGGCTAAATCTGCAAGCTTAACACGCATTGTCATTCCATCAAAATCAATTTCAGCACTATCTTTACCAGAAAATTTAATAAATGTGCCTTTATGCATATTTTGTTTCCAAATTACGCTAATTCCCTCTTTAAATTCAGCTTTATCAGCTTCTTTAAAAGCTTTTCTATTAGCTTTTTCTTCTTCGTTCTGCTGTTCTTCAAGCTTAGATTTTGTAGCTCTTACAGAAGTATGAGCACCTCTAGCTTCCTCTAATGCTTGTTTTAGTTCCTCTATAGTATTTTCGCTTGAATGTTTTTCAATAGTTGTTTTTAACTTTGAAATCAAAGTTTCAAAAGTTCTCATTTTATTGCGAAGTTCTATTGTATATTCTTCTGTAAGCTTATCTCTTTTTGTTTTACGAAACTCTCTTAGCTGAGTGAGTGTTTCTTCAACTTCTGCTTCTTTTGTTCTTAAAGCTGTAATTTTTTGAACATAGCTTCGTCTTAACGCTTCTGCTCGATTTCGTTCTCTTTCTATCGCTTCAATAAGCCCCTTTTCGTCTTTATGTTCGCCAGAATTTGCATCAACCAAATCCATCAAAATGCTTTCTGGTAAACCAAAGGAACGAGCCATAGCTAGTGCATTGCTCTTGCCTGGAATTCCAAGACAAAATCTGAATGTGGGTTTGAATGTTTCATAATCAAATTCCATTGCAGCATTAATAAAGCCTGGAGTAGTAAAAGCAACTCGCTTCAAAGAGTCGTAGTGAGAGGTCACAATACTAAATGCTCCTCTATTGGCAATTTCTTTTAAAAAACCAGAAGCTAGTGCTCCTCCTTCGATTGGGTCTGTTCCAACACAGATTTCGTCAATCAAAACCAAAGATTTTCCGTCAGCCAAATCAGAAATCTCTTTTAATCGTTTTAAGTGAGCAGTAAAAGTAGACAAATGGTCTTCAATACTTTGGCTTTCACCTATGTCGGATAATATTTCAGAAAAAATCGGCAATTTTGCATCAACATCAGCAAGAACAAAGTTCCCTGTTTGCATTAACAGAGCATTTATTCCTGTTGTTTTTAGAGAAACGGTTTTCCCACCACCATTAGGACCAGTAATAATAATACATCTCTGCGCGTTGTTCATTTTTATATCAAGTGGAACACAATTTGGATGTAACAATGGGTGTCTTGCCTTATTTAGCACTAATTCGTGTTCTGTTGATATTTCTGGTTTATGAGCATTATATTGTATTGAAAATTCGTTTCTTGCTTTTACTGTATCAAGCCATATAAGCGTTTCAAATTGTTCAATCATTGCAGATTTTGATTGACACAATATAGAAGTTAAAGCAGTCAAAATTTTGCGTATTTCTTCCCTTTCAGAAAGACGAAGCTGAGCTAATCTGTTGTTCATGGGCAAAAATTGTAAAGGTTCAATAAACAAAGTCTGACCCGTTGCTGATTGGTCATGAACAATTCCTTGTATTCTGTTTTGAGAAGAAGCTAACACAGGAACAACATAACGCTCGTTTCTTAAAGTAAAGTAGTGATCTTGGATATCATCTGAATGGGAATTCAAAAACAAATTAAGCTGTTTTTCAATTTCTTGAGTATTTTTAGTAAATTCTCTTCTAATAGAAGCTAATGCAGGCGAAGCAGTGTTTTTTATTTGCCCATGGTCATCTATGCAATCATCAATTCTCTGACAAAGTGTAATTAATGGTGGCATTGCTTTTATTCTTTCAGCAATTCTATCAGTCGGTTTTATTGCCCAACCAGAAGTTTGGTTTTCAAAATTTTTTTTAAGACTTCCTGTAATTTGAATGTTAGCTCTAACTTTTAGAAAATCATCACTTCCAAGAATTGTAGAACCTGAATTTAAAATTTCTACAAGCTCCCTAATATCATTTACTGAGCCAGTATTCAACTTTACTCCTGCCTCAGAATAATTTTTATAGTCTTCTATTTCAGAAAGCCAGCCAAGTATTTCGTTTTGGTCTGTAGACGGCTCTAGAGAAAGTATTTTTTCTTTAGCCGCTCTGGAGGAAGCAAATTGTGCTATTTTGCCTAATATCTTGGGAAATTCTAGATTGTCTAATGTTTTGTGTTCCATAAGGCATTATTTCTTTCTTCTTGCTGATGAACTTGGAATATTTAGTTCTATTCGATATTTTGCAACTGTTCTACGTGCAACATCAATACCATCTTTTGCTAACATATTTACAATAGAACTATCAGATAAAGGTTTTGCAGGATTTTCATTTTTGATAATGTCGCTAATTCTTTGTTTAACAGCTATTGTAGAAACATCATCACCAATTTGAGATTTTGCTGCTCCTGAGAAGAAAAACTTCAATTCAAATATTCCTCTTGGAGTTTGAGCATATTTGCCGTTAGTAGCACGACTAACAGTTGATTCGTGAATACCAGCCATCATAGCAACGTCTTGAAGCGTTAGAGGCTTCAAGTGCAATATTCCATAATCAAAAAAATCTCTTTGTATTTCACAAATAGCTTTGGTAACGTTCAATATAGTTTCTTTTCTTTTGTCTATATATTTTAAAAATGATCGAGCAGATTCTAAACGACTTCTAATAAAATCTCCAGTTGCTTTCTCTGTTTTGTTTAACTTTTTTAAAGCATCTTTATAAGCTGTATTTATCTTTAATTGAGGTATATCAGATTCATTAACTGTAACTATATATTCATCATCGATTTTTTCTATAAATACTTCTGGAGTTATAAAAACCTGTTCTTCCGTTGTAGGAAATGAAGCTCCTGGTCTAGGTTCAAAACTTTTAATAGTATCTATTACATCTCTAATTTCTTCTAATTTGTAGCCTGTAGCTTTAACTATATTATTTAATTTATTTTGTGCTATATCTTCTAAATGGTTAGAAATTATTTTTATAACTATATCGTCTTCATAACCTTCATCTTTTGCTTGTATCAAAAGACATTCTTTTAAATCGTAAGCTCCAACTCCTGTAGGATCCATAGTTTGAATAATACTACGAACTTTTTTTACTATATATTCATCTATTTTTAGTAATTCGGCAATTTGCTGATTAGAGATTCGCAAGTAACCATTATTGTCAATAAGACCTATCATATATTCAGCTATCTTTTGCTCTGTAGGAGAAAGATTTACTTCACTTATCTGTTTTGTTAAGTGTTCCCGTAATGTTATTTTTTTAGAAACAAAATTTTCATAGGAGTTTTCTGTATCATCACTATAGTTACTAGAATAATTTTTTATTTCGTTGCTATCAGAATCTTCAATGTATTTCTGCCAATCTACCCCATAATCATTTCTGTTAGCTTCTTTGAATTCTACTGAAGCAATAGTGCCATCAGATTGTGTTTCTTCGATTTTATCTAAAGGAAGTTCGTTTGAAGAACTAGTAGATTCATCTAATTCAACAACAGGATTAGATTCTAGTACTTCTTGAATTTGGCTTTTTAACTCTGCAGAATTTAGCTGTAAAATTTTAATAGCTAACTGCATTTCGGGTGTCATTTTCAAGGTTTGACTAAGTCTTTGAGTCAAACCCAAATTCATTGAAGTATCCATGAGTTGTCTGATTCCTTATTTTATTATCTTTATACTATTTTTTGCTCATTATAAGCCATTTTACAAGTATATGCAAGTAGCTGACAAATAGCTTATATATTATTGCAAATATAAATAAAAATTAGTAAAATTAAATAAAAAGCAAATAAAACGATGAAGAAGTACCTATCGATAATAACGGTCATAATTCTTATTATGATTTTCATATACGGATGCTGCAACCGAAAGGGGAGCGACGGCCTTAACAGCCTTGGCTATGTCCCGTCATCCACCATGGAGATACTGTGCAGGGAAGCCGTGGTGAACGACGACGGCAGGATGCCCCCGATAACTTTTCCGTCAGGGGCTAAAATAGAGACAGACAATGACGCGACCATGCGCTCAGGCGTCGTTGTCACCGTTATGGAAGAGAAGCACACAAACACAGGCGAAGAAAAAATAGGGCTTCCTTCCGACTACATCTATGTCTACACGGTGAAAGCCGTCTACAAGTCAGACAGCCCACTGGTAGAAGATGTCCAGGTGACAACCCTGGAAAAGCCTTTCACCCTCACTATTCCAAATCCTGTCAGCGACACAGGGCTCTGCTACGTGGCGGTGAAGACTTCCGAAAACGAGCCGTGGCGTTTTTCAAGAGTCACCGACCAGATAACAAAGATAGCGAATACTGTACCATCCAGGGCGGCGGAACAGCCAGCCCCGAAAGAATGCAAGTTCGAGCTTTACCGTGCAGGGGTGCAGATAGCCCTGGCGATAATGAAGCCTGACGCCTTGAAACCCGAAACGGTGATAGATGCGGTTGTGGCGACCTCGACCTCTGCCGTGCTGATGAATTCCAAAAGCCAGTACTGCGACGACCTCTTTGTAAAAAGCGTTCTGAAAGGTGTCAACCTGGAGTCGTTCGACGATTCGGACCTGGTTGTCAGGCTCACATACCGTAACAACAGCGAAATACCTGACCGGGTGAAAGTGAACGGAAAACTTGTGAAACAGTCCAACTTCAGCGACAGCTGCATAGAGGAGGGCAGATACTCCCACTCGTTCGACATCACGAATCTTATAAGCTTCGCCAAGACATATTCGGAGGCGGAATACTCTTTCACGTTAAATATCAAAGGGATGGCGGAGGAGGATTTCCCGCAGAGATTCCTGATAGAGTTTTTCAGCCGAAAAGAAAGCGGTCTTTCGCGGCCTCTTGTCTACTCGCAGTATGTTACATTCGACTCATACAGCGATGTGCTTTTCAGCATAACGCCAGAAAAATCCAGCTTCGCGGACGAGAATGGCAACATCTACAAGCTCAACCCGAGATTTTCTGTAAAGTCAACCCATAATTTTGAAAAAGCGGACCGTGTCAAAATCGAGAACTCGATTTCTGTCAGCAACCTTTCGGGGCAGAAGCTCGCCAAAATATGGGGCGAGGATGGGCTGACACTAAGCTTCGACAGCTATCTTGCGACCGACACCACCTATACTGTCACGATGGCATCGGACACAGGGATTGAAAACATCACCGTTGTATGTTTTGACGACCATAAGTTTACCACGATGGGCGATGTGACCGTTACCTTGTCTGATTCCGATAAGAATATCTTCGACAGCCAGAACGGCCTTTACCGAATAGATCCCGCCTTCACAATCGACCTGGGATATATGCTTGACGACGAGGACAAGAGGAGGGTGGCCGACTCCATTTCCATTTCCACCGTTTCCAACAACAGGCTTGAAAAGAGATGGGATGGCAGCAAACTGTATGTGGGCGTGGTAGGCGGCCTGGACAGTTCCACGAACTACGTCCTGTCCATGAAAGAGCCGTCAGATGTGGAAGGCTACAGCATCAAATGTTTCGACAACCTTGATTTCACCACTATGGACGGTATAAAGGTGGAATTTGACTCGCCAAAAGAAAATATCTTTGACGAGCCAAACGGACTTTTTAAGATAAACCCCAGGTTTTCTATCACTCCCAGTTTCTCTTTCAGCGACAGCGACAAGAAAAAAATAGCCGATTCCATATCCGTTTCGAATGTGGCAAGTTCGTCGCTGACAAAAACCTGGGAAAACGATGTTTTGAATATCAGCTTCAAGAATAGACTTGATGCGGCAACGGAATATACTGTCACCATGGCGAGCGACACAGGCGTAGAAGGTGTTGACATCTCCGTTTTTAAAGATTTCTCCTTTACAACAATGGACGAGGTAGACGTAACCCTCGGTTCCAACCAGGGCAATGTCATCGACAGGGAGAGAGGCCTCTACAGGCTCAACCCCGCTTTCACAGTGAAGACCAGCTATCCCTTCAAGGAGTCCGACAGGGTAAAGATTGCCAAATCTGTGTCTGTAGCAGGAGTTGAAAGCAGCAACCTTGTGGTGAAGTGGACTGCCAGCGACAGTTTCACACTGAGTTTCAGGGAAGATCTGGAAGAGGGAGAGGCCTACAAGATAGAAATGCTATCCGATACTGGTATAGACGGTGTAATCATAAACACATTCGACAGCTTCGGTTTTACGACTAAGGGAGCGGTGACTTTCAAAGTTACCAAAGACCCGTCCTGCGTCTATGATGAGGCGGAGAACAAATACAGGCTCAATCCGACTTTCTTTATAGAACCCAGTTTCACCCTTGGAGAATCAGAAAAGTCAACTGTGGAAAAATCGGTCCACCTTAAGGGGCTTGATGACGAACGAATAAAGAAAGTGTGGGACGGCAACACCCTCAAGATCAGTTTCCTTGGCAAGCTGGACACAGGCACGGATTACGAGCTCACCATGGATGAAGACATAAAACTGGAGGGTCTGAAAGTGAGACCTTTCGAAAAAGTGTCTTTCAAGACCGTAGGTGTCCTCATAGTCAATATAGCAGAAAACGGCGGCAGCGTTTTTGACGACGGCAGCGGTCTTTACAGGCTCAACCCGACCTTTTCCATAACCACGAATCTTATGCTTGACGATAGAGACAGGGACGGGATAGTATCAGCAATATCGGTGACGGACGTTGTGAAAGACGATCTGGTCTTTGACTGGCAGAAGGACGGCGTGTATGACAGGCTCGTGCTCGGGTTCAAGAATTATCTGGAACCTGGCAAGGACTACACCGTAAATATGGCGAGCTCCGTCGGAGTAGACGGGATGGTGGTTGCAAATTTTGAAAGCAAGCAGTTCAAGACCATGGACAGGGCGACCGCAACATATACGACTGTTGACGGAAGCGTTTTCTATGACGGAAAAGGCCTTTACAGGCTGGATCCAGTTTTCACAGTGACTCCGAGCGTCACTTTTAACGATAGCGACAGGGAGCTCTTTGCGAACGCTGTTTCTATCAAGGGTGTCGCCCATGACGCCATCAACAGGGACTGGGTCGGGAACAGTCTGAGAATCACGCAGAAGGACTATCTTACTCCGAAAACAAGTTATTCACTCAGCCTTTCTGCCGACACAGGCATTTCGGGCGTTATCGTAAAACCGTTCAGGGACTTCCCTTTCAGCACGATGGAGGAAGTCCTGGTCACTCTTGCATCAACCACAGGAAGCGTATTTGACGAGCCAGGCCAGTTCTACAGGCTCAACCCCACTTTCGTAATAACACCAAGCGTCCCATTCAATCCGACAGACAGGGCGCTTGTCGAAAGCGCGGTCAACATATCGGGTGTTGACCATGACGATCTGGTCATGACATGGGTCGGCGACAGTATCAGACTGGCGGTCAACCACTACCTGGATCCCGATACCGACTATACGATTTCTGTCAATACCTCGACAGGCATAAGGGGCGTTGTCGCGAAGCCTTTCGCCGATTTCACATTCCACACCATGAGGACAATTAATATTACTCTGGCATCCGATACCGGCAGGGTCTTCGACGAACCAGGCCAGCTATACAGGCTGAATCCGTCGTTCACTATCAATCCTGACTATGTTTTTAACGCTCATGACAAGGGCGTGATACTTGGTGCCCTTTCTGTGGAAGGTGTCGCAGAAAGCAAGGTGATAAAGGCGTGGGACGGAAATATGATCAGGCTCTCGTTCGACGGCTATCTGGAACCAGACACGACCTATGCCATAAAGCTCGGAGATCTGTCTGACATAGAAGCCATAAGCTTCAACAAGTTTGAGAACCATGGCATAAAAACAATGCCAGTCATAACTTTCAGCATAGACCACAACGGGAACGACCTGTTCGACGCATCGCCGTCACATACAAGATACAGGCTCAACACCTCGTTT